>JBBIPQ010000138.1:0-3962 GCA_037442785.1 Nitrospirota bacterium | reverse complement strand
GAAAGCGCCCTGAGATTTATAAGTACCATTGAGCTCACGGAACGGGAGAGGTTTATATCGTCCCGTATCCTGAAGGAGGTCAAAGACAGACTATCCTTTCTGATTAAGGTAGGACTCGGATATTTAAACATAGATCGTTTATCCGTTACCCTTTCAGGTGGCGAGGCACAGAGGATAAGGCTCGCCACTCAGATGGGTTCTTCCCTTACAGGGGTTCTCTATGTCCTTGATGAGCCGAGCATAGGACTTCATCCAAGGGATTGTAGAAGGCTCCTTGAGAGCCTTTCCTACATCAGGGATTCAGGGAATACAGTAATCGTGGTTGAACATGATGAGGAGACAATGAGGTGGGCTGACTATATAATTGACATGGGTCCTGGTGCTGGTGCAAAGGGAGGCTGGATTGTAGCAGAGGGTAGTACTGATGAGATTATGAGGAATGAGAAGTCTCTAACAGGTAAATACCTGAGGGGTGAGATGTCGATACCGGTCCCTTCATTAAGGAGGAGGCCAAAGGGATTTGTGGAGATAGCAGGTGCCTCTGAGTTTAACCTTAAGAATATTGATGTAAAGATCCCCCTTGGTGTTTTTTGCGCTGTCACCGGTGTATCTGGTTCAGGGAAAAGCACCCTTATAATAGAGATCTTATATAATGCCTTAAGAAAGAGATTGTATGGTGGTAATGTCAGGGTCGGCAAACACAGGGAGATAAGGGGGGCAGAAAAAATAGAGGATGTAATATGTGTGGACCAATCTCCCCTTGGTAGAACCCCTCGATCAAACCCTGCTACATATACAGGTGTCTTTACCCATATCAGAAACCTCTTTGCCCAGATACAGGAATCCAGGGTAAGAGGATATTCAGCATCACGTTTCAGCTTTAATTTGCAGGGAGGCAGGTGCCAAAGATGTCATGGCGATGGCCTGATTAAGGTAGCAATGCATTTTCTCCCAGATGCCTTTGTTCAATGCGATGCCTGTAAGGGAAAGAGATATAACCGGGAGACCCTTGAGATTCGGTATAAAGGCAAGGACATATCAGATGTCCTTAGCATGACCGTTTCTGAGGCAGCAGTCTTTTTTGAACATATCCCTGTAATAAGGGAAAAACTGGAGATGTTAGAGGATGTTGGCCTTGGTTATCTCCAGATCGGACAGCCAGCCCCGACACTTTCAGGGGGTGAGGCCCAGAGGCTGAGGCTATCTAGGGAACTGGCTAAGAGGGGGACTGGTAATACCCTTTATATACTCGATGAGCCTACAACAGGTCTTCACTTTGTTGATATACAGAGGCTCATTGATGTCCTGAACAGTCTGGTTGACAGGGGTAACACTGTCATCGTTATAGAGCATAACCTTGATGTGATAAAGTCAGCAGACTTCATTATAGATCTTGGCCCTGAGGGTGGTGATGGTGGTGGCAGGCTCATAGCAACTGGTACCCCTGAGGAGGTGGCAGCGCATCCTTACTCACATACGGGTAGATTTTTAATGGATAAGATCGGCTCTCCAGAAGGGAGGTTAATCTATGCATAAGGCCTTTGCTCTTTTTTCATTGCTCATTGCCCTTTGCACTCTGCTCTCTTGCTCAGTAAAGGAAGAAAAGATCTTTCGAAAAAGCACCATCCTGATGGATACCCTTGTGACTGTAAATGTCGTTACAGATTCTGAGGTAAAGGCAGAGGATGCTATTAATGGGGCCTTTGAAGAGATAAAAAGGCTTGAGAAACTGATAAACTTCTGGTCAGCCGATAGCGAGATAGCAGAGATAAACAGAAAGGCTGGTCTCTCCCCTGTAAGGGTATCACCTCAGACCCTTGACCTGATTGAAAAGGCAATCTTTGTATCAGAAAAGACAGGTGGTGCCTTTGACCCTACTGTTGGTCCTCTCGTAAGATTATGGGACTTTAAGAAGAATGTGATTCCTGATAAAGAGACCATACTGGAGGGTATGAGGCTTGTTGATTACAAGGCCATGGTAATAGATAAGTCAAAGGGAACCGCCTTTCTTAAGAAAAAGGGGATGTCCTTTGATACAGGTGGTATAGCAAAGGGATATGCAGCAGACCTGGCAGTATCTGTCCTTAAGAAAAAGGGCATCAAGGCAGGCCTTGTCTCTGTAGCCGGTGATATCAGGGCCTTTGGAACAAAACCAGACGGAAGACCCTGGAAGGTAGGGATAAGGAATCCGAGGCAATCCCATAAATCTGGCAACGATGATATTTTAGCTACTGTTGAATTGAGGGATATGGCTATCTCTACATCAGGTGATTATGAGAGATTCTTTATTCAGCACGGGAAACGATACCATCATATAATCGACCCTAAGACAGGTTATCCTGCAAAGGGGTGCCAGAGTGTAACTGTAATTGCAAGGCAAGGGGTCTTTACTGATGGATTCTCTACAGGGGTATTTGTGCTCGGTCCAGAGAAGGGTTTAAAACTCCTTGAGGAATTAGGATTTGATGGTCTCATTATTGACAGTGAGGGAAGGATTCATATGACAGAAAGATTAAGGAAGGGATATGTGGAGTGGGTAGGTAGTTGAATATGAAGATAATCTGTCCGATATGTAAGAAGATAACAACCTGGGAAGAGAATCCCTGGAGGCCTTTCTGCTCAGAGCGATGCAAACTCATTGACCTTGGCAAGTGGGCAGCAGAGGAATACAGGATCGAGGCTGAAAAGGCAGAGGAAGAGGACAGTGAAAAGGATTAGGAAGATACTATCTTGATGTGTACCCTTCTGTGCCTTGGCCCGTCAAACTCACAAAAATAGATGGCCTGCCATGTTCCAAGGGATAGCCTTCCTGATTCGATAAATACTACCTGGGAGATACCGACGAGGGTGGATTTTATGTGGGCATCTGCATTGCCTTCTCTATGATGATAATCTCCCTCAAAAGGTATCAGCCTGTTCAGTGTAGTGATTATATCTCGCTGGACCGAAGGGTCAGCCCCTTCATTTATCGTCACCCCTGCTGTTGTATGGGGGATATAGATGTAACAAACCCCTTCCTTTACGCCTTCCTCATTAATGATCTCCTGTATCTTTTCGGTAATATCAATAAACTCTGTCCGTGTTCTGCTTTTCACATTGATGTAACGTATCATAACCGATTGAAGACCTCCTCATAAAACTTCTCCCCAATCTCGAATTCTATTGAAAGACAGAGGAGACGATCCTGGTAGTTGAGATTAGACGTTAAATTTCCAAGCCTTATTATATCCTTTTCAGTCGTAATTATCCAGTCTGCTTTAGACCTCTCAGCAACCCTCTCTATCCTCTTAAGGTCATGCAGATTAAACCTGTGATGATCCCTGAAGACGATAAAATCCCTCAGATCGATCCCAAGGTCAGTAATGGTCTTTTTAAAGGAATCAGGATTGCCTATGCCACAGAAGGCAATAGCACTCTTGCCTGAAAGATCTTTAAGGGATATAACCATGCCATTTATTGTTCTGAAAAAAAAAGGCCTGTGATCAGAGGAGAAGATTGGTGCCCTATCATTGTATTTCCTGATCTCCTTAACCAGTAATTCTGGGATACTATGAGATCTCGTTATCACGATTATATCAGCCCTTTTCATCTCCCTTACGGGTTCTCTCAATCTGCCCAGTGGCAGTAGCCTCCTGTTACCAAAAGGATTCATGCCATCAATGAGAAGTATGTCAATGTTCCTGAAGAGTCTCAGATGCTGGAATCCATCATCAAGGATAAAGACAACCTCCTTGTTGTTATCAAGGTTATGGGCATCCCATAAAATCTTTGATTTTTGGGGGACTCCGTTATTGATGGCAAAAAGGCCACCTTTATATCTATCATGTGCCTTAATAACAGGAACGCCCCTGAGCCTCTGAGCCATCAGGAAGGCCTCGTCTCCTGCCTCATCAGGACTTGCCAGAGGCCCTTCTCCTTTGCTCACAAAGCATGGTCCCTTATTGGTCCCCTTATAACCCCTT
>JBBIPQ010000137.1:0-3990 GCA_037442785.1 Nitrospirota bacterium | reverse complement strand
CACTAATTATTATTGGTAAGTCCATCACCTTTGATAGCGGTGGTATATCCATAAAACCGGGTGAAGGTATGGAAAAGATGAAGTATGACATGGCAGGCGGTGCTGTTGTTATGGGTCTTATAAAACTTGCCTCAGAGACAGGGATGCCCCTGAATATAATCGGTATCTTACCTGCTACAGAAAACCTTCCAGGAGGACATGCCACAAGACCAGGAGATATAGTAAGGACATGTTCTGGTAAGACTGTGGAGATAATAAACACCGATGCCGAGGGCAGGCTCATACTTGCTGATGCAATCGGATTTGCAAAAAGATTCGATCCTCAGGCTATAATAGATATAGCAACCCTTACAGGGGCGTGTTCTATTGCCCTTGGCAATGAGGCAGCAGCAGTTATGGGGAATGATCCAGGACTGATAGAGAGATTGAAGAGGATCGGGGAAGAGACCTATGAAAGGGTCTGGCCTATGCCACTCTTTGATGAATACAGTGAGTACCTGAGGAGTGACTTTGCTGACATCAAGAATACCGGTGGCAGGACAGGCTCCCTGGTTACGGCAGCTTATTTTCTAAGGGAATTTGCAGGTGAAACCCCTTGGATACATATCGATATAGCCAGTACTGCCTGGGCTGATAAGGACAGGGTTTACACAAAGAAGGGTGCTACTGGCTTTGGCCTCAGACTCTTAGCAAACCTTTTAAAGGAGATGTTATGAAAACATTTATTTTAATATTATTATTGTCCTTTATACTGGTTCCTTCAATAGCCCTTGCCTGGGGACCTTTAACACATTTCTATCTTGGAAGTGAGATCCTTTCCCTTGGATCTCTTATCCCTGCAGGGATTTATTCGATTCTGAGAAGATATAAACACGACTTTCTCTATGGTAATCTCATGGCTGATATAATTATCGGGAAAAGATATCTTCCTGAGGACAAGAACTCTCATAGCTGGGATGTGGCGATGAACCTCTTTGATGAGGCAAGGACAAGGCAGCAGAAGGCCTTTGTCTATGGATACCTGAGTCACCTTGCTGCTGACACAGTTGCCCATGGGAAATTCACAGGTAACAGAAAGAATATTGGACACACCCTTGTTGAATTAAGGGCAGACAGTATCATAGATAAGAGATACTGGATACAGGCTATAACGATTGATCGCTCTGTTCAGCGAAGAAACGATATCTTTCTTGAGAGATCCCTTGAAAGGGCTATCTTCTCCTTTAAGACAAACAAAAGGATATTTAAGGGCATGCTTTTTCTGTCCTGCTTCAATCAGAGGAGGATAGGATATCTGATCGAAAGAAATATAAGGGGTTTTATGTCTCCTTCAAATGAATATATCCAGAGCCTTCACGATGAATCTATAAAAAGGATTATAGATGTATTGAGAAATGGCAGAGACTCTAAGGTCTTCGAAGAAAGCCCGATTGTATAGACAATCCTTAAGAACCAGGATTTATTAGCCATAAACGATCAGCTACGTATGGGGCAAACCTGCTTGGAAGCGTTGCGCCAGTGTTACCGAGCGACGGTGCGATAGAGCAATAGTTATTAAGAAATATATTATTCCGTAATTTGCGGTCGCTCTGTCGCTCTGTGTTATTGTTATAATATATAAAAATTTTTTGGAGGGTAAATTGACTATAACAGAAAAGATACTTGCTGCCCATGCTGGCAAGAAAGAGGTATATCCTGGAGATTTGATAAATGCAAGGGTTGACCTCATCCTTGCCAATGATATTACAGCACCTATAGCCATTCAGGAGTTCAAAAAGATAGGGGCAAAGGATGTCTTTGACAGAGACAGGGTCGCCTTTATACCCGATCACTTTGCACCACAGAAGGACATTAAGGCGGCTGAACAATGCAAATTGCTCAGGGAATTTTCACGACAGTATCATCTTGGTCTTTATTTCGAAGTCGGGAGAATGGGAATTGAACATGCCCTGTTGCCTGAGCAGGGTCTTGTGGTGCCTGGTGATCTTGTAATAGGGGCAGACAGCCATACGTGTACCTATGGGGCCCTTGGTGCCTTTTCAACAGGCGTTGGTTCTACTGATGTTGCCGCTGCAATGGCAACGGGCGAATGCTGGTTTAAGGTGCCTGAATCCATGAAATTCATATATTATGGGAAGCTCCAGAGATGGGTTGGCGGAAAGGATCTCATCCTTCATACCATAGGAGATATTGGTGTTGACGGTGCCCTTTACAGGGCAATGGAATTTGAAGGTGAGACGATAAGAACCCTTCCAATGCATGGTAGGCTTACAATGTGTAATATGGCTATTGAGGCAGGTGGTAAGAGCGGGATAATAGTGCCTGATGAGATCACCGAGGCATATGTTAGGGCAAGGGCTAAGAGACCTTATAAATTTTATACCTCTGATCCTGATTCGAAATATGTGGAGATCCGGGAGTATGATTCCTCAAAGATACCTTTAACGGTCTCATGTCCCCATTTGCCATCGAATACAAGACCTGCTGCAGAACTCTCCCATGTTACCATTGATCAGGTTGTCATAGGTTCTTGTACCAATGGAAGACTTGAGGACATGAGGGAGGCTGCGGAGGTTATCAGGGGAAAGAGGGTCAATCCAAATGTAAGGATGATAGTTATTCCTGCAACCCAGCAGATCTATAAGGAGGCGATGAGAGAAGGGTTGATCGATATCTTTATAAATGCCGAGGCTGTTGTATCAACACCAACCTGTGGTCCCTGTCTCGGAGGCCACATGGGCATACTTGCTAAGGGAGAAAGGGCACTTGCAACAACGAACAGGAACTTTGTCGGAAGGATGGGTCATCCTGAGAGTGAAGTCTATCTTTCAAACCCAGCAGTTGCCGCAGCCTCTGCTGTGCTTGGAAGGATCGGGATACCAGAGGAGGTTATAAATGGATAAGAAGAACAATGTTTTGAGGCTTGGTTTACCAAAGGGAAGTCTCCAGGAGTCTACCTTAAGGCTCTTCAGGAAGGCTGGTTATATCATAAGCGTATCAAGCAGGTCCTATTACCCTGTTTTTGATGATCCAGAAATAGAGTCTATGTTGATAAGGGCTCAGGAGATGGCGAGATATGTGGAGGATGGTCACCTTGATTGTGGCCTCACCGGTAAGGACTGGATACTTGAACAGAATGTTGATGTTTTTGAGGTGGCTGAATTGAGATATGCCAAGGAAGGTTTTAGGCCTGTAAAATGGGTCATAGCAGTTCCAATGGACTCAAAGATAAAGACCATTAAGGATCTTGAAGGCAAGAGGATAGCAACCGAGTTGGTGGGGTTCACAAAGAGGTATCTCAAACAGAAAGGGATCAAGGCAGAGGTGGATTTTTCGTGGGGTGCTACCGAGGTTAAGCCTCCTCATCTTGCCGATGCCATAGTCGAACTGACCGAAACAGGTGCATCCCTAAAGGCGAACAATCTGAGGATAGTGGAAACCATGATAGAATCTACAACCCGCTTTATTGCCAATAAAAAGGCCTGGCAGGATAAATGGAAGAGACAGAAGATGGAGAATATAGCCCTGCTTCTAAGGGGAGCACTCACAGCAGAGGAAAAAGTCGGGCTCAAGATGAATGTGCCTGAAGAGGCCTTTAAAAAGGTCCTTGCGTTGCTTACTGCGATGCATTCTCCCACGGTGGCACCCTTATCAGATAAGGGATGGTATGCCATAGATGTCGTTATAGATGAACGAACAGTCAGGGATATAATACCAAAGTTGAAAAAAGCCGGGGCATCTGGTATAGTTGAATATCCGTTGAATAAGGTAATACCTTAGATCACATCTGTCCAAGATAAAATTAAATGGGCATGAGACCGAGAAAACACAAGATCTTTGAACCCTTTTTTACAACAAAGAGGGAGAAGGGCACAGGCCTTGGTCTCTCCATAAGCTACAGGATAATCCAGGACCATGGCGGAAGGATTAAAGTGGAAAGTAATGAGGGTAAAGGAACCGCCTTCACTATAACCCTACCTGTTATTAACC
>JBBIPQ010000136.1:0-4031 GCA_037442785.1 Nitrospirota bacterium | reverse complement strand
GATGCTCGTTGTTTATCATGACGAAGAGATCGAGGATAGTCTTCCTTACACTCTTGAACTTGCCCGAATCATGAACCTGGCATTGTTAATCTTGATGATTTACAGGAGGAAGGTAATGGAGAGGTTTGAAGACTACATGGTAGCAACTACCTTTGCAGAAGCAGGAGAGTTCAAGACAGCGAGGGAGTTGATAATTGATGACCTCAAAGTAAAGGGCCTGGAATACGAAGAGAGACTGAAGTTGATAAAGGAGAGATGCAGGTCTCACGGGGTTGAATTTGCTGGTGTAAGCAGCGCAAAGGGTGATGTGGTCTCTGCAATAAAGAATCTTGTAAAAGACAATAGTTCCATAGATATGGTCTTGCTAAGTCCTTCTGTAACCTATGATGGTCATATCTCTGCAAAGGACCTCCATAGACTTGTAAAGTCTCTCTCAAGGCCCATTGTAACCATGGCTAAGAATATCAAGGCAAAATCTGCATAAAGGAGGGGAATAAATGTATCTCTATTTACCTGTAGCACTCACAAGTATCAGTATCTTTATCCCTGTTGGCCTCGGTCTTGTTGTTGGCCTTTTATCAGGGCTTTTTGGAGTGGGAGGAGGTTTCTTGATGACTCCTCTGTTAATGATGTTCGGGATTCCACCTGTGGTAGCAGCAGCCACTGATGCTAATCAGATAGTTGCCGCCTCCACTTCTGGAACATATGCCCACTGGAGGATGGGAAATGTGGACTTTAAGATGGGGATTCATCTTCTTGTTGGTAGTTTTATAGGAGGTCTTACAGGTGTTCAGCTCATAAAGATACTCAGGGCAATGGGAAATGCAGACTTTACCATAAAACTCACCTATGTGATAATGCTCGGAAGCGTTGGTACTTACATGTTCTTTGAAAGCCTATCCGCTCTCAGAAAAAAAGGGATAACCGAAAAGGCAGGAAAAGAACAAAAGAAAGAGTCTGCTGTTGGAAGGTTTTTGAAGTCATTGCCCCTTCAGACCCATTACGAGAAATCAGGGGTTACCCATTCAATATTGGTCCCTGTATTTCTTGGTGGGTTTGTTGGAATCCTTGCAGCCATAATGGGAGTTGGTGGAGGCTTTCTCATGGTTCCTGTGATGGTCTATATGCTGAGGATGCCCATGCATGTGGTCGTTGGGACGAGCCTCTTTCAGGTTTTATTTACATGCATAGAGGTCACATTCCTTCAGGCATACACAAACCATGCAGTTGATTTTATCCTGGCAGTTCTGCTTCTGCTCGGTTCGACCATAGGTGCCCAGATAGGAGCTGCCTTTGGTAAGAGGTTAAAGGGTGAACAGTTGAGGATACTGCTTGCCTGTATAGTCCTTGCGGTGACAGTAAAGATTATCCTCGAACTGACACTCACTCCATCACTGTTTATAGCACAGACAGGAGGACATTAATATATGAAGATCAATCTCAAACCTCAAATCTTAAATCCTAACTACTACCCCAAAAAATTAAAGATTTTTTGGGGACCCCTTTACTACCTTCTTGCTGTTATTGCAGTATTAGTTCTTACAGTTTCAGGAAAGGCTTCTGCTGAACTGACTATTAAGGCGAATCATGACCACATAAAGATAGATTTCTTTTACCACGGCGATGAGGTTACTGTAAGTGGCACCTCTGACGCAGGAGTGGACCTGATGGTAAAGATCACCTCTCCAGAGACCCATCTTGTTATGAAGAAGAAGGGGAAAGTGGCTGGACTACTCTGGATGAATGTGGGAACCCTCAACTTTGAGCATACCCCTAATCTCTATTTCCTTCACAGCACAAGGGGGATTGAGGAGCTTTTGGCACAGGAAGAGATGGATAAAGAGATTATAGGTTATGATGCCCTTATGAAACATGTCGGGATAACCCCGATTGAGAATGATTATGAGAGGGAAAAGTGGTTCAAGGAGTTTGTAAGGTTCAAGGAGGATTCAAGGCTTTATAATATTGCAAGTGGTGACATAACAGTTACGGAGGCAGGCAACAGACAGGAATACTTTATCAAACTCCCCTGGCCTTATCAGGCACAACCTGGGGAATACACGATCACTGTATATGCTATCAGGGATAAAAGGATTTCCGAGAAGGCAGAGGCAAAGGTCCTTGTTGAACAGGTTGGAGGTGTAGAGGTGCTTGCAGATATGGCTAAGAACAATGGTGCCCTTTACGGGATTATATCCATTGTTGTTGCTGTTGCAGCAGGCTTTGGTGTTGGAATGATATTCAGGAAGGGAGGTTCACATTAATGTATAACAACATACTCGTTGCCTTTGATGGTTCAGAATTCAGTAGGTCTGCGCTTATCGAGTCTTCAAACTGGATTAAGAGGCATGGCGGAAAGATCATAATGGTCCATGCAGTATATTTTGACGAAGGGGAGTTTACCATCGCACCAGAGCAGAGGGAAAAGAGATTCGAGATCGGGAAGAATATCTGTTACCAGTCAAGAGAGAATATCTCGGCTGAGTTCAACATCGAGGTTGAATCCATCGTCTGCGAGGGTGAACCTCCAGAGGTAATTGTTGACATTGCGAGGGAAAAAAGGGTTGAACTCATATCAATGGGCACTTATGGCAGAAAGGGGCTCAAGAGATTGATTATGGGAAGTGTTACATCAAAGGTGATACTGAATGCACCCTGTGATGTAATGGTAGTAAAGAGGCCATGCAGCGAATGCAGAGGTGAATATAAATCGATACTCGTGCCCTTCGATGGCTCTGAATTCAGCAAGAAGGCCCTTGAGAGGGCCTGTGATTTATCAAAGGCTGACCATGCTGAGATAACAGTCCTCTATGTGATACCGAGATATGAGGAGATGATAGAGTTCTTCAGGACAGAGTCCATCAAAAGGGCTATGCTTGATGAGGCAAACAGGATACTTGATGGAGCAAAGGCAATTGCAAAGGAAAGAGGAGTAACAATAGCTGCCACTATTAAGGAAGGTCATGCAGGAGACAATATTATAGATACGGCTGAGATGCTCAAGAATGACCTCATCGTAATAGGCACCTATGGATGGAAGGGTGTAAGCAGGGCAATCATGGGAAGCACAACAGAGCGCGTAATAATGAATGCCTCATGTCCTGTGCTTGCGGTAAGATGAAGGGTTATAGAAAGATCTTAATAGCAGTTAATGGTTCTACAGAGGTCCTCAAAGAGGGCTTAAGGATCGCCCGTGACGAGGGCTGTTGGGTTACGGTAGTGAAGGTAATACCTACAAATAAGGGAGACCTCCATCTTACAGGGATCAAGGACATAGAGGATGTCCTCATGGGTGGAGCGAAAAGATCGATTTATGAGATAGAGGAGATTGCCCGGGCAGAGAGGACACTCGTAAAGACCATAATAGAAGAGGGTGATATAGGTAAAAAGATAGTCGAGGTTGCAGAACAAGAGGACTGCGACCTCATCATTGTTGGCTCACAGAAGAAGAAAGGCATTAAGAGATTATTTGGTGATAATGTTGTCAGAAAGGTGATTAATAACTCCCCCTGTCCTGTGCTTGTAGTAAGGGAAAGTTCATAGAAGGGAGATATGAACTTTAAACAATGGAGTCTAACCACAAAGTTCATGCTCGGCATTGGAATAATTCTGTTCTGTGCTGTCTATTGTTTTTTTAAATAGTCCGGTAGTGCCTGGGATGAACCTTTTATGTATCAATAAAGGTCTCATAGGGTGTATAATTATATTATGACTGTCGTGGCCCGGCTTTCTTTTATAGAAGATAAGATTTTAGACCACCTGGTTTCTCTTGTAGATGAAAGGATTCCCGAGGCTTGCAGTATAATCCTTTTTGGTTCAAGGGCGAGGGCTGGGTATGAGGGTAGTTCAGATGAAAATAGTGATACGGATGTGGCAATAATCCTTGATGTGCCAGAGATAAAGAAGGAATACCGGGAAAGGATATGGGATCTGAAATGGAAGGTTTTAGAGTCCCTTGAAGCAGAGGAATTTCCACTGTCTTTGACACTATTAACCCTGAGAGATTTTACTTTAAGGAATTCAGGATTTGA
>JBBIPQ010000135.1:0-4061 GCA_037442785.1 Nitrospirota bacterium | reverse complement strand
TTGCTATAGCAGCAATGCTTATTACAAAGACCTTACATCCGCCAGGTGGTGCAACAGCCCTGATCGCAGTAATAGGTGGCGAAAAGATACACAGGCTCGGTTTTGTATATGCCTTTGTGCCTGCTGGCCTCGGCGCATTGATTCTCCTCATCGTTGCCCTCCTTGTAAACAATCTCTCGAAGAACAGAAGATACCCTGAGTTCTGGATCTGAGGCTTTATGGCCTGAATCAGCGTAAGGAAAAAGGAAAAGCGTATTTAGCGAGATTAAAAATTAGCCTTGACATGAAAGCAAATATAATGTAATGCTTAATGAGCATCGAATCAGCCATGTTGTGAGAAAAACTAAATACTTTGATTCATGCGTTCGTTTACTACAAAGGGTCTTCTGCTTTGCAGTAGTACCCCAAGCAGGTAAAAGGAGGAAAGATGAAAAAGAGGGTTTTTTTCAGTTGGGCAGTACTGGTTAGTATGATTATGCTGTTTGCTACTACAGTAGCTGAAGGTGTAGACATGCATGAGGGGGAATGGGAGTATACTTCAGAGGTGGTGATGGAAGGGATACCTTTTTCTGTTCCGCCAACAACGATGCGTCAATGCCTCTCGAAGAAAGATCTCGTTCCAAAAACTGATAATGATAAAGACTGCGTTGTTAAGAACCAGCAGACGAGCGGCAATACTGTCAGGTGGACGATTATCTGCAAAGACAGCGACGGAACAAGTGAAGGCAAGGGTGTAATCACTTACAGTGGGAACAGTTATAAAGGAACTATAAAGATGACTGCAACCGATAAGGGTGGGTCTACTGAGCAGATGACAATGAGGTTAACTGGCAGATATCTGGGTCCGTGCAGTAAGGAGACGATGGCTGCGGAAGAGGCAAGAGAGAAGCAGATAAAAGAAGCAGAGAAAGCAGGCAAAGCTGCTATGGCGAAATACCAGAAGGATAGAGAGGAAAGCCGTCGAAAGGCTGAGGCAATAATAGCAAAGGTAAAGGTACCGAATGAGGACAGGGACGCCTGTGTTTTTGATACGGAATCTCCTAAAAATAACAAGGAATGTGACAGTATAATGGGAGAACTGAACCTTAGACTTGGCACATGGAAGGTCGAAAAAGAAACGGCAGCGAAGACAGGTATAAACAAAAAAGAGGCTTTTTACATGGTAATGGAACCTGAAAGCGGGGAGGGTTTTCTATCGCCGGGTCAGCCCCTTCCGAAACATATCCCCCTTTTCGGATGCGAACATGACAAGATAGTTTTCAAGAGAAGCGGCAACCGGATTACCTGGAGGCACAAATGTGATTATCCAAATAAAAGGGAGATCACAGGCGGGATAGTTTTCAACGGAAACAGTTATGAAGGCGGCATAATAGAGACCTTGTACAGTGGGAAGGAGATTACGACTATGTACACTCATCTGTCAGGCAAGCTTGTCAAGGAAGGCAGATCCTTCAGTCGGGCATACACTTCAGACCGTGATGTTTCGGACAGGGCAAAGGATGCAGACAATCCCATAAGGTCCATAAAAAAACTTTTTGGCTGGTAATGCTATCTTTGTGACAGTGGTCGGGTTCAAACATTACGTCGCAAATGTCTTTGCTGTCATGGCAATCCTGACCGTTGTCCTTGAGATGTGTGTTTATGCTGCGGATGACCCATTCCCTGATGTTGCAAGGGCATATGCATTGTATTTGAATAGAGAATTGCTCTGGAAGCACGAATCTGACATGGCCGTTCCCCCTGCAAGCCTGACCAAGATCATGACATCTCTCATTGTTCTTGAGCGAACGCCTCTGGATGACATCGTTACCGTTGGAAGGGCAGCGGAGAAGGAGACAGGGACAAAGTTAAACCTGAGGTCAGGCGAGAGGTATTTTGTCCTTGACCTTCTGGCTGCTATGCTTATGCAATCCGCCAATGACGCCTGCCTGGCTCTTGCAGAACATATTAGTGGCAGTGAAAGGGAATTTGTGAAGGTGATGAACAGACGGGCTAAGGAGATGGGTCTTAAAAAGACAAGGTTCAGAAATGCATGCGGACATGACATGGAGGGGCACTATTCTACTGCTGAGGACATTGCAAGGTTGACCTTTGCTGCACTCGAAAACAGGACATTTGCAAAGATGGTGAGCCTTGTGCATGGAACGATAAGTACTGTTGATGGAAAAAGGGAGATCAGACTTGAGAATAGGAATGCCCTTATTGGCAGATATGTTGGTGCAATTGGTGTTAAGACAGGTTTTACACAGAGGGCTGGTAAATGCCTGGTTGCACTTGCTGAGAGGGACGGCGTCGAGATCTTGCTTGTTATCCTGAATGCCCCTGATCGCTGGTGGACAGCGGTTTCTATGCTTGATGATGCCTTTGCTTCTGCAAGAAGAAAAGACACAAGACAGTGAGACAGAATTATCACTTATTTTTGATCATCCTTGCTACATCAATAGCATATCTAAACTCCTTCTGGGGGGTATTCCAGTTTGATGATTACAATGTCATAGTATATAACAGGACGGTTCATTCGTGGCATGCATGGATTTCTGACCTCAGAGACGGGATTAGACCGCTTCTGAAGTTCAGTTACATGCTCAACTGGACTTCAGGCATGGGTTTATTTGGTTTTCATCTCACCAATACCTTCATACATTTAGCAAATGCAATCATGTTTTATTTTCTATCCCTGAAAATCATATCCTCATACATGATTATCGAACATAGAGATAAGATCGCAGCACTTTTTGCATCACTCCTTTTTGCCCTTCATCCTGTCCAGACAGAGGCGGTGACATATATCAGCGGAAGGTCAGTTTCCCTGATGGCGATGTTCTATCTTATCTCGATCCTTTTTTATCTTAGAGGTTCTATCTATAAAAATAGGAGTGTCAGGGTTATCCTGGTTTATGTCCTTTCCCCTATGTTCTTTGTCTTTGCAGTACTCGCAAAGGAGACCGCTGTGACTTTACCCTTTGCACTCTCCCTTATAGAAAAGACCTGTCAATACAGAAAGAGATGGGGTGCTATTTTAAGGAAACAGGCGGTTCACTATCTATCTTTCATTGCAATGATGCTTGTCCTCATTGCTCACCCAAGACACGGAAGTCTTCTTGAATATAGTTTTGATATACGGAGCATAAGTGACAACATCCTGACCCAGATAAACGCAATATCCTATCTGATTTCTCGGTTCTTTGTCCTGAATGGGATGAATATAGACCCTGATCTACCTGTCATCACTGCATGGTCACCTGAACTCCTTATAAAGACCTTTCTTCTTGTGATATTGTTTGTTGGGGGCATAATTGCATTTCGGATCAGACCCGTTTGTGGGTTCGGTATTTTATGGTTTTTTCTCCATCTCATACCCACCAACTCTATTGTGCCACGTCTTGATGTAGCAAACGACCGTCAGTTGTATCTGGCCTCCTTCGGTATATATACGGCTATTGTCGTGGAAGCAAGGATGTTTTTACATTCCACTAAAAGGACAGTGATTCGATGGTATGCGGCAGCCGTCATGATCCCTGTCCTAATTGGTTCTTTTACCATTGCCCGTAACCATAGTTATCGGAGTGAGATTGCCCTGTGGGAGGATGCAGCAGAGAAGTCTCCACGTAAGGCACGTGTCTACAACAATCTTGGGTATGCCTATTTCCTTGCTGGCAGGTTTGGTGACGCTGAAAAGGCATATCTCACAGCGCTCAGTATAAAGCCTGATTATGTAACTGCTCGGAATAATCTGAGTCGGGTTAAGGTAGGTTCATTACCACCTCAACCTTAATCTGTTCTTTTATCCTGTCTCAAATAAAGTTCCTAATGGAAGGCGGTGGAGGTGTGTATATGTTGTGGTCGGTATTTCAAGCCCGATAATCGTGTTTTGGGAGGCAGAAGACCTGAAAAGATAAGCTGTCATGGAAGAGTCAGAGGAGGTTTTCGGATACAAACACGGTAGTGTCAAGATTTATGTGTAAATTCTTTTAAGGGTTTTTTATTCCATTGTTCATTAAGGTGATTAATCACAGCATAGACGATCCTTTCGATACTCTCATCATTATTGAAGCAACTCA
>JBBIPQ010000134.1:0-4165 GCA_037442785.1 Nitrospirota bacterium | reverse complement strand
TTCTAAGGGTGACTGAGCCCTCCTTTACCTTCTCTAAGACGTGATACCTTTTCATATCTTCCTCCGTTACAGAATATCTTTCCATATTTAAACCTCCCCAAGATAATCTTCTTAGGAAGGAGCATATCAAACATGTGACATCTTAAAATATAATTAAGTGTGACATTTTAAAATTGTAACCACAGCCAGATGAGAAGGACTGGAAAATATGATTAAGTCTCTGTTAAAATTATAGCCGTTTTTGAGGGGAGGTGTTGTTATGGAATTTAAAGGACAGGTTGCCCTTATAACAGGAGGTGCAAGGGGTATTGGTAAGGCTATTGCTGAAGGCCTTGCTCGGAAGGGAGCAAGTGTCATTATAGCTGATGTGAATCTCGATGATGCCATCAGTACCTCTGCCGAGATTGGTAAATTGGGCGTAAGATCAGAGGCCTTCAGGCTTGATGTATCAATGTCCGAGGAGGTGAGTAGGGTTTTTGGAGATATTCAGAAAGATTTTGGAAGGCTCGATATACTCGTGAATAATGCTGGCATAACAAGGGACGGTCTTCTTCTGAGGATGAAAGAGGAGGACTGGGATTCGGTTATCAATATAAATCTGAAAGGTGCCTTTCTCTGTTCAAAGGAGGCAGTAAAGATGATGGCAAAACAGAGGTACGGAAGGATAGTCAACATTGCCTCTGTTGTGGCCTTCACGGGAAACCCTGGACAGGTAAACTACAGTGCCTCAAAGGCAGGGATAGTAGGGTTGACAAAAACGATAGCAAAGGAGTATGCCAGCAGGGGAATAACAGCCAATGCTGTGGCGCCTGGCTTTATCATGACAGCCATGACAGAGTCCCTGCCAGACAGTGTTAAGGAAGAGATGAAGAGGACTATCCCCATGGCAAGGTTTGGGACTGTTGAGGATGTTGCGAATGCCGTTATCTTTCTCTCCTCACCTGAATCAGGTTATATAACCGGACAGGTGATTCATGTAAATGGTGGAATGTATATGTGAAAAAATTAAATTTACGGAGGTGCAGTAATGATTGAAGAAAAGGTCAAAGAGATCATATCAAAGCAGCTTGGAGTCAGCGCATCAGAGGTCAAGCCAGAGGCCTCCTTTGTTGAAGACCTTGGTGCCGATTCCCTGGATACAGTAGAGCTCGTTATGGCCTTTGAAGAGGCCTTCAACATCGAGATACCTGATGAGGACGCTGAAAAGATAGTTAAGGTAAAGGATGCGATAGAGTACATCAAGAATAAGCAGGGATAATGGAGAAAAGAAGGGTAGTTATCACAGGCCTGGGCCTCATAACCCCACTGGGTATTGGTGTTGAATCTTCCTGGAAGGCCTTCATTGAGGGAAGGTCGGGTATAGGAAGGATTACCTGCTTTGACGCATCAGATCTTCCTGTCCAGATTGCAGGAGAGGTGAAAGATTTTGATCCTTCTCTCTACATGGAGCAAAAGGAGATAAAGAAGATGGACAGGTTTATCCATTTTGCCCTTGCTGCCTCTACAATGGCCATTGAAGATTCAGGTCTTAAGATAACTGATGAAAATGCAGAGAGAGTGGGAGTAATCATAGGATCGGGTATCGGAGGTTTACCTGCAATTGAGCACTACCACAGGGTTTATCTTGAAAAGGGCTACAGGAGAATAACGCCTTTTTTTATCCCCATGCTCATTATTAATCTTGCCTCTGGACAGGTCTCAATAAAGTTTGGGGCTAAAGGACCAAACTCTGCTGTTGCTACTGCCTGTGCCACGGGAAGTCATGCAATAGGTGATGCCTTCAGGATTATCCAGAGGGGTGATGCAGATGTGATGATAGCAGGAGGCACCGAGTCAGTTATTACCCCCCTTGCCATAGGGGGGTTTGCAGTGATGAAGGCCCTTTCAACGAGGAATAATGAACCTGAAAGGGCAAGCAGACCCTTTGATATTGATCGAGACGGCTTTGTCATGGGTGAAGGGGCCGGGATCGTAGTATTAGAGAGTCTTGATAGTGCAAAGGCAAGGGGTGCAAGGATCTACGCTGAGATTATTGGATACGGGATGACCTCGGATGCCTATCATATCACTGCACCTGCTCCAGGTGGAGAAGGTGCTGCGACCTGTATGAGTCTTGCCTTAAAGGATGCGGATGTATCACCTGATGTTGTTGATTATATAAATGCCCATGGCACTTCCACTAAATATGGTGATGAGATAGAGACTGCGGCAATAAAAAAGGTCTTTGGAGATTATGCCTACAGACTCGCTGTAAGTTCAACCAAGTCAATGACAGGTCACCTCCTTGGAGCGGCTGGAGGTGTGGAAGCGGTTGTTACTATACTTTCTATATACAATGATCTCATCCCGCCAACCATAAATCTTGATAACCCTGACCCGGAATGCGACCTCGACTATGTACCCCATAAGGCAAGACATCGTAGTATTGATTTTGCCCTATCGAATTCCTTTGGTTTTGGCGGAACAAATGCCTGTTTATTATTCAGAAAATATAGAGACTCTTGAAAAAAAATTAGGTTATTCCTTTAAGAATAAGGACCTTCTTATTGAGGCACTGACCCATAAGTCTTTTTATCATGAGAATCCTGAAAAGGCGAGGTCCTTTAATGAAAGGCTTGAATTCCTTGGAGATGCTGTCCTTGGATGCGTTATGGCAGCCTATCTTTTTAATCATCCTTATTCATTCCCTGAATCGATTATGTCGAAGATCAAGTCCTTTATGGTAAAGGGAGCGATCCTTTACGATGTGGCCCAGCAACTTGGGCTTGGTTCTTTTATAAGACTTGGTAAAGGGGAGGAGGAGACAGGAGGACGGCAGAAGAGGTCAATACTTGCCAATGCCATGGAGGCGGTTTTTGGGGCCATATTTATTGATGGTGGTTATGATAAGGTTGCAGAGGTGATCCAGAATCTCTTCATGGAAAGATTAAATTATGTTATCGCCTCTGGGCAATATCACGATTACAAGACAGAACTTCAGGAGATGACCCAGACCCTTTATGGCGTGCTTCCAGAATACAGGATAGTGAGTCAGGTAGGAGAAGAACATAAAAAATTATTTACTGTTGAGGTTATAATCAATGGCAGGGCAATGGGCTCAGGAATGGGTAATAGCAAAAAGGATGCCCAGATGATGGCTGCCCGTGAGGCTATCAGGAGGCTGAGGACGTAACCTACCCGTATCCAACAAGGTTGTCTTTGACAGGTGCAAAACTTTAGAACTGTAGCTACTCTTTTTCCCTTGACATATATAATTGTGTTTCGCTAAATTATTACAATTTATTATAAAATTTATAAATTCTAAAAATAATTTCCGTTCATAATGTTTTCATAAATTATAAAAATAACTATACAGCCTTGTTTTGTGTTAAACTAATAATCTTATCCAGCCTAAGTAATAGGCTGGCTGGAGACTTAATATCGTGGAAAGGAGTCCCTGCGTATGCTTATAATTGGTGAAAAATTGAGCATCATAGCGAAGAGGGTGAGGGAGGCTATGATGAAGAGAGACAAGGGCCCCATACAGGAGATAGCCACGAGACAGTGGAAGGAAGGTTCAGGTATGATCGATGCCAATATTGGTCCGGCCGAGGATGGTGGCGAAGAGTTAATGGAGTGGATGGTAACAACGATTCAGGAGGTGGTTCCTCTGCCAATCTGCCTTGACACGACCAACTATAAGGCGGTTGAGGCAGGTCTCAAGGTTCATAATAATGAATGGGGACGGCCCCTTATAAATTCCACATCCAATGATCCTGAAAGATTCCCCATGCTTGAGCTCGCTGCTAAGTACAATGCCCAGATAATCGGTCTCACTGTTGGTAAGGGTGGGCTACCTGCTGATGCAGAGGAGAGGGCTGCGATCGCAGCGGAGATAATGGCAAGGGCCATGGAATACGGGGTTCCCCTTGAGGATCTGTATCTTGATCCCCTTGTGTTGCAGATCTCCACATCTCAGGACCATGCCATGAAGGTTATAGATGCCATCAAGATGTTCAGGGAGATGAATGAACCTCCGATGAAAACCGTTGTAGGATTGAGTAATATATCGAACGGTTGTCCCAAAAATATCAGGCCTATTATAAATAAATACTATTTCCTCATGTTGCTTGATGCTGGACTTACTGCGGCAATTGCAGATGCCCATGAAATGGCAGAGGCGATG
>JBBIPQ010000133.1:0-4184 GCA_037442785.1 Nitrospirota bacterium | reverse complement strand
CGACGACTACTATTACGCCAATAATTACTATAAGGCTGTTAGGCGACAGGTTGGCTTTGAAGAGATTATTCAGGTCATTGGCCACTGCCTCGCCCCATCCACCGCCGAGGCTTTTGCCAAGCAGCAGGTCCATGCTGAGGGCAACTGCAATACCTAAGATTCCACCTAAGATAGCACCGATATAAAATGCCCTTCTCATTACTCCTCTATGCCGTATTTCTTAAACTTTCTGTAGAGGGTTGCAAGGTCTATTCCGAGCGCCCTTGCGGTCTCTTCTTTATCCCTATTGTGGGATTCATACAGTTTTATAAGTAAGGTTTTTTCATAATCGCTAAGATATGTTTTCAGCGTGGAGGGTTTTATCTCTCTTTCGGCCTTTTTTAACTTATCGGGCAGGTTTTCCGGAGTTATATACTCTCCCTCTGCAAGCACAACTGCCCTCTCTATAACATTTCTGAGTTCCCTCACATTGCCGGGCCATGAATATCCAAGCAGTAATGACATAGCATGTTTATCAATGCCTTTTATATTTTTCTTATGTTCTGCAGAAAATTTATCTGTGAAATGTTTGACTAAAACCTCTATGTCATCCTTTCTTTCCCGTAATGGCGGTATCTTTATCTCTATTACATTTAATCTCCAGTAAAGGTCCTCCCTGAATCTTCCTTCCTTAATCCTGTTTTCTATATCCACATTTGTTGCAGAGATTATTCTCACATCCACAATTTTTGGTTTTGTTTCGCCGAGAGGATAAACCTCTCCTGTTTCTAATACCTTTAAGAGTTTTGCCTGGAGACTGACAGGCATGTCTCCTATTTCGTCCAGAAAGAGTGTGCCCTGATGGGCTAAGGGGATCAGTCCTAATTTGTCTGATACTGCCCCTGTGAATGCCCCTTTTTTGTAACCAAAGAGTTCCGATTCAAGAAGACCGTCGGGAATGGCGGAACAGTTTATAGAGATAAAGGGCTTGTCTCGTCTCGGGCTGTTGCAATGGATCATTTCTGCAATGAGGCCTTTCCCTGTACCGCTCTCTCCGAGTATGATGATATTGCTTTTTGTAGGTATTACTTTCTCAAGGGTTTCGAATATCTTAATCATCGAATCGGAAGTTGCAACGAATTCTTTACATGCCATTCGCTGGCTTATCTGTTGTTTTAAGGCTATATTCTCGTTTATTATCTTTTTCTGCTCGAGTACCTTCTTGATTGTGAGTTTTATCTCTTCGTTGAGGAATGGTTTGACTATGTAATCCGTTGCTCCCTTTTTCATTGCCTCGACCGCAGACTCAATGGATGCAAAGGCGGTCATTATTATCACAGGCATGTCAGGGGCTGTTTCCTTTGACTTCTCAAGCACGGTCATCCCGTCCACTTTACCCATCTTAAGGTCTGTAATTACGACATCGAAGTTTTCGGCCTTGATTTTTTCTATGGCATCCTCGCCGCTGTTTACGGCTGTTACGGCATAGCCTTCCCGATTAAGCAGGAACTCCAGAGCCTTGCATATATCTGGCTCGTCATCCACTATCAGTATCTTTGGCTTTATCATCTCTTTTTATCTTTATCCTTAATAAAGTGTATGTGTATGTATTTTCTTTTCATTTTCACTTACACTTTATTATTTATTGGTAGCGTTATTGTGAAAACGGTACCTTTGCCGACTTCGCTCTCGACTGTCAGCGTTCCGTTCATTTTCTTGATTATATTATAGCTTACCGAAAGTCCGAGTCCTGTCCCCTTTTCCTTGGTCGTATAGAAGGGGTCGAATATTTTCGGCAAATCCTCTTTTGGAATTCCGATCCCTGTGTCCTGGAATTGTATGATTATATTGTTTTCCCTGATCATGCTTCTTACAAAGAGACTGCCGCCCTCCGGCATGGCATCTATGGCATTAAGTGTGAGGTTGACAAAGACCTGAGAGAGTTGATTGCAGTCTATAATGATATCCGGCAGAGAAGGGTGAAGCTCTTTTATGATTGAAATATTTTTTGCCTTTTTGTCGTATTGTATTAAGTTGATGGATGCCTCTATAATATCGTTTATCTTGCACTCTTTCGGCTCGCCGGCAGGCATTTTTGAAAAACCTGAAAGCTGCTTTAAGATTTCGGAAATCCTGTTTATGTGGAAATAAATTGTTTCGAGGCTTTCCTTTTTAAATTCATCCACCTCCATCTCCCTCAATATCTGAACAAAAGAGAATATGGATGTCAGGGGATTGCCTATCTCATGGGCGATGCCTGCTGCAAGCCTTCCTATCGAGGCAAGCTTTTCTGAATGGATTATCTGCTCTTCCATTTTTTTCATTTCTGTTACGTCCTGTATTAGTCTTATGTAACCGTGGAGTTCACCGTTTTCGCCCTTTATAGGGGCATTGGTGACCTGAAAATATCTTCCATTTTGACCGAAAAGATCGGACAGTATCATGGTATCAATGTCGCCTCTGTCCTTTATTGCATTTGTTTCAAACATCATATGGCAGTCAGCACATATATCCTCGCAATGCATTCCTATTACATCTTTGCCGGCCATTTCTTTGAGTTTTTCGTTTGCCCACTGAATTATACCCTGCCTGTCTATGAGGACAATGCCTCCCCCTATGGCGCTCACTATCGTATTGAGCTTTTCCTTTTCGCTAACGAGCTCAGCTGTCCTTTCATTAACCCTTTCTTCAAGTTGTGAGGCATACCTTTCAAGCTCTTCCTTCCTCTTTGCGACCTCTTCGGCCTTTATCCTCTTTTTATTGAATACAATCAACAATGCTGAAACAATACTTGTTGTTAAAAAGATGGATATTATGAGATACGAATACAGTTCCATGCTGTGCCTTGTAACAGAAGTTACCTCTGAATAAGGGGCAGAAACAGCAATTATCCATGAGAGGTTATCTACAACGACAGTAGAAAATGCGATGATCTTATCCTCTCCTGTTGGTGCAATGTGCCTGCCGTAATTGCTCGTCTTGCCTGTGATTATCTTTCTTTCGAGGTCAAAATTCTTATGGCATTTAAAACAATTCGCATCAGCCTTATAAATATTCCCCCCTACCATTTTAGGCTGGGTTGGATGGTAAAGAAGCGTGCCATCCTTATCCAGTATCCATGCATATCCTCTGCTGCCAGACTTTACATTGCTGACAAAATGTCCAGCTATGTCCTGTATCCGAACTGACAGAAAGACTGCTCTCCAAAAACTATTCTGACGGTATATCGGAGATACGATATATATTGCAGATGGAGTCTCGATCAAAGTCGTGTCGCCAGAGCCTATCTTTTTTGCCTGTCTTAATATCTCAGGGACAATAGGTCTTAACAAATCCATGTCTCCTTCCGAAGAGATTATATCCCCCTTTATGTTTAGCATTCCAAGGTTTGTCTTGATGAGCCCCTTTTTCCTGAGGAAATCATTTTTTAACAGGTCCGCTACCTCTTTGTCCCTTATATCCCATCTCGATAGCATATTGGATATGTGTATGACATCCTCTTTTATGAAATGGAGGTATGCGGTTATATTTTCCGCTATGGACCTGGAGAGTAAAAGCTGTTGCTTATTGAACTGCTCTGCCATGTCCATCTGGAGAGACTGCTGGAAAAAGATATTCAGGGTGATAAGGGCAGAGATTATCACTATGAGGGTGCTGATTATTAAAAGGTAGCCTTTCACTATTTATATAGTAACAGAAAAAGGCCGAAGAGATAAATTGCCTTACTACTTGCCTATACCAAATACCTCCAGCCATTCATCAAAGATTGCGAGTTTATCAGGACCATAACCCGCTATAATCTCCCTCACCTCTTCTACAGGTTTCTCATGGAGCAGACTGTGTTCGCTCTTAGAGAAAAACTTATCTGCAAGGCAGACGATCTTCTCCTCGATTGTAATAGGCGCCATATCTCTCATGGGCAGAGGAAGCTTATACCTCTTGATATCATCAATGGTTATCCCCAAACCAACATGCCTCTCACACACAAGGGCATGTCTCGGCAGACCCTCTTTTTCGAGCAGCTCTCTTCCGAGATAGCCGTGGCATATGTAGTCCTTATACCCATAGCATCCTATCTTAGGTGCATTGGTAAAGAATAATATTGATGAGGAACTCTTTTCAAAATCAGTCCATGGAGGGATCGAATGCACAGTATGTCATAAGTCTTTTAAGGAAAACCCTCATGAGCCTCCAAGGGGAGAGGT
>JBBIPQ010000132.1:0-4215 GCA_037442785.1 Nitrospirota bacterium | reverse complement strand
AGGGAATGGGAAGGGTCTTTCTTGCCAAACAGCCTGACAATGAATAAAGACAGAACCACCAGGATAAGGGTTGTTGAAAAATTCTCACGAAATGCGTAAAAGGTTATCTGTATCAGGAGACCAAGGCAGAGACCAGATACCTTCATGATTCCATCGAGCTTATACATTGAGTAAAACTCCCATAGAGATAGGGTAGATATGAACAGGATAAGGCCAAAGAAATATACAGGGGGTAGCTTCATAATATAGAGATATAAAAAAGGAAGGAGTATAACGGCAACGATAAGCCTTTTAAGGTGCATCCTTATACGCCAGACCTCACTGAAACAGCGCCAAATCTCCTGTCCCTTAACTGATAATCCCGGAGAGCAATAAAGAACTCATCCCTTGTAAAATCAGGCCAGAGTGTATCAGTAAAATAGAGTTCTGAATAGGCAGACTGCCACAGGAGAAAATTACTTATCCTCTTCTCGCCACTCGTCCTTATTATAAGGTCAGGCGCTCTGAGGCCCGCCGTATCAAGATTACTCTCAAAGAGGGACTCGGTTACCTCCTCCGATCTTATATTACTTTCGATTATCTTTCTCACGGCCCTTATTATCTCGTTCCTTCCCCCATAACTGAGAGCAAGGACGAGCTTCATCCCTTTGTTTATAGACGATCTATCCTCGGCATCTTTAATGAGCAAGCGTATGTTTTCAGGCAATCTCCATATCTCTCCGATGGTCTTAAATACGATACCCTTTTTAATTAATTGATCAAACCTTGTCCTTAAATAACTCTCAAGGAGCCTCATCAGCATCGAGACCTCATCGCTTGGTCTCTGCCAGTTCTCCATCGAGAAGGCATAAAGGGTTAAGGTATCAATCCCTGACTCTGAGGCAGCAGTTATAATCTCCTTTGCCCTTTCTGCCCCCCTCTTGTGTCCTTCCACCCTTGGCAGGCCCCTCATCTCAGCCCACCTTCCATTGCCATCCATTATTATTGCAACATGTGCCGGAATCCTACCTGACACCCCCCCCTCCTAAAACCCCTTCAGGGAATACACATATAACATACTGCCAAGGGGATTTTCCCCCTTTAAGATATTCTTTGCCTTAACACCAAAGAGTGGCTTACTTATCACATATATCCTGTCTCCGGATATGGCATAGTCAATCACGCTACCGGATATATTATCAACGACTTTCATCTCCTCCATGGAAATACCTGTCCACCATAAAACCTTTATCTCTGAGCGTTTAAAACCAAGGCTACGAGCCATATCAGCCAGGGGTATCCTTTTAATAAAGACAGTTTTACTGCCAGTGGTAAAGAGTTTATCCTTAACCGACCACTCCCCCCTATCAACCATAATGGTCGGGGCTGCCCTCTTAAAGGTGTTCATAAATCCGCCAGTATCTTCATTACTGACCCAGAGTCTAACGCCCTTTGCATCATATAGGCTCAGGTAACCCTTATCATCATAGGCAAGGGTTAATCTGCTGCCATCTGCCCCGGTTATATAACTGAAATCATAGATATTAACTCCTGAAGGCAACTTGAGATCATCACCTCTTGTGAAATTACCATCCCTGTAGTTAATTAAATAAACAGGACCTGAAAATCCATCTTCCCTTGTATATTCCTGGGCCAGAATCATGCCGTCAAGCACCCTCAGGAAGACCTTGCCCTTCCATAGGGTCCTGAAGCCCCCATCCCTACTGGGGTCCCCAAAAAATCTTTGATTTTTTGGGGTGCCCGCCCATTCATATACATAGGAGATGACCTCGTCATCGCCAAGGGTTGTAAGGATTATCTCATCCCTTCCATCAGCATTCAGGTCCAGCCTATCAAGCCACAGGTGTTCCTTGGAGGAGGGGACATCAATCTCATGTATCTCGAGCAGGCTTATACCAGTAGTATAAATGCGAAGAACCTTTCCATTACTGATTAATAATTCATCCCTGTCTTTTCCATCAAAGTTGCCCACTGTCAAAAGACGACCAGAATATGGAAGATCAAAGAAAAGCAATGCCTCCCTTGAACCAAACCCGACAGAAAGAAGTTCCCTGAACTGAGTCTCCTTAATCAAGGATGCATCCACTTTCGTCTCGATCTCAGTCAAGATTGCGCCATCCTCTGACCAGATGATCCTCTCTTTCAGTGCTGTATCCTTGCCCTTCGAATAAGATGAGAGTGCAACGATAACAGGGATCTTATCCTTCTTAGCCTCATCTATGAGTCTAATATCATCGAATGAATCGATGGGTGCATCAACAAGATCAAATCTTCCAGTCTCCTTTAGCTTTTGATAAAGGGCCTCTCCAATCTCCCAGGGGACTGATCTATCCTGATAAAACAGTGCCCTGATCCTTCTTTCTGAGATTCTGAGTATGTCACCTTCCTTCCCATCCCCACTAATTATCCTTAACCTTGAACCATCAGGCATCACCTCAATCACCTCTGCCCTTCCTGAAGGCGTCTCAACCCTACCTATTGGTTCCTTTGTTACTGGATGCAGAAGGGCGGCTCCTTCCTTGAGTATGTTAAACCTCATACCCTTTTTGATACCTGATCCTTCAGCAAGGTCTGCGGTTATTAAATCTCCATCCTTCCTGATTATCTTCCCTTTTAGTGGCTTAAAATAAGATAGGGTCTCATCCTTCATACCCTTCAAGGTTTCCTGTGCAAGGGCTATGCCTGAGAATATATAACCAATAGCCAACAGGCAACAGCCAATAGACAATAGCCTATTAGGAGAGACCTTAAGAAACGCAAACAAGATCCTTTTCATTTTTGAATTATTTGAATTATAACATAAAGAAGCTGCCATTGACACTCTAAGGCAACCTCTTTTCCCATTCATAGGCAGTCCTTACAATATATTCTAAATCATCATATCGGGGTTTCCAGTTCATTATGCCCTTTAACTTCGAACTGTCAGCAACCAGTTCTGGAGGGTCTCCCTCCCTCCGACTTGTTTCTATAACCTTAAAATCAACCCCTGTGACCCTTTTTACAACCCTAACAACCTCTCTTACTGAGTAGCCATGACCATAACCACAGTTAAAGACATCAGAAGGGCCTCCTCCCATGAGATAATCAAGGGCTATGACATGAGCCTCTGCAAGGTCTTCCACATGGATGTAATCCCTTATACAGGTTCCATCAGGAGTTGGATAATCCGTCCCAAAGATCTCAAGGTATGGCCTTTTTCCAAGGGCAGCCCTCACAGCAACCGTTATCAGGTGAGTAGCATCTTTCCTCCACTGTCCTATCCTTGCAAGGGGATCTGCACCCGCTACATTGAAATACCTGAGCGAGACATATCTGAAGCCATCCATCCCTGATATATCAAAAAGGGCATTCTCAACCATAACCTTTGACCTTCCATAGGGATTTATCGGTTTAAGAGGTGCATCCTCCCTGACAGGTATCCTCTCAGGGATGCCATAAACAGCAGCGGTTGAGGAGAATATGAATCTGTTCACTCCCTTTTCAAGGGAGATCCTCAGGAGATTCAGAGTATTGCAAAAGTTATTTGAATAGTACTTTAAAGGTTCCCTTACTGACTCAGGGACAACAATAAGGGCTGCAAAGTGCATAACCGCATCAGGCCTGAATATGTCAAAGACATGCCGTAATCTATCAGGATCGTTCAGGTCCCCAACATAGAGTTGACCATAAAGCACAGCCTCCCTGTGTCCAAAGGACAGATTGTCATAGGTCATGACATCATGCCCCCTTTCTCCAAGGGCCTTAACAACATGACTGCCTATGTAACCCGCACCACCTGTAACAAGTATTCTCATTGAACCTCCCGTCGCTACCAACTTCAACTATTTATTGACATCCCCCCAATACATCTTCCCTGCACTTTCTATTATCCGTTCCACCATTTTCATTTTATTCCATGGTAAATAATACCAGGTAGTGGCAATCAGACCATAGGGTTTTAAATTGTTTCTCTTTAGGTATTTAACACAATTTAGCATAATCTTTTCATTTTTAAATATAGAAATCATGACTTTAAATCCCTTATTAGTAAAATCATCGATTAATGAAAAATCCTCTTTAGGAAAATACCAAATAGCAATAATAATATCTTTAGGGATATAATCAATTGCTTTATATGTATCTTTTCCATTATGATCTTTAACCAACATGTCACCCCACATAATTAATTTAATTTTGTTATGCTTGTTTTTCACATATTTATAAATAGTATTTATA
>JBBIPQ010000131.1:0-4221 GCA_037442785.1 Nitrospirota bacterium | reverse complement strand
AGACATCTTATAGTATTGTCTGAACCAACAACAATATTATTTGTAAGGTTTGTATCTGTTCCGCCGTTGCCGTGATACCGTGATCCTGTCTGGGCTGCCCATGATGCTGCCTGTGGCTCAAGGGGTGCGGTATTGAACTGGGCAGGCTTTGTTACATCAGGGGTCTCTCCATTTGCGCTTGTAAATATCTTTACAATTGGATGGCTCTTTTTGCTGCCACTCCAAGTCCTCACATCCGTGCCATTTGATGCGGGTGTGCTGTAATAATGGCAGTCCTCACATAACTGATTCAGATCATTTGCCGTCCTCTGATAATGCCTTCCTGAGCCAGTGCCTGAACCTCCGTAGGAGGGTGCATTTGGATCCCAGGTTGCCGCAGCCTGAGAATGGATGTTGTGGCATACTGAGCAGACCACCTTTGCTGTCCATGTGCCGCCATTGGTTTCGCAGGTTGTCTTAGTGGTATAAGATGGATTGCTGCATGTTCCATATACCCCAAGTCTTGCCTTTAGGGCTGTATTGGTGAGGCTGTCAACCCTCCTTAATCCGTAAGGATTATCAGGGCTGTCTGTCTGGGGCATGGTGCCGTTCCACCTGTGAGAGTTGCCTGATTCGAGTCCTGAAAGGGCTTTGCAGAGGCAGAACCCAGAGAACTATGACAGCTCATACAGAGGTTATAGTTTTCAGCCTCCTTTGTCAGACTCACACTCACTGCATTATGAAGGCTATGGCAACTATTGCACTGGGTGTTCGTTCCAGCATCGTGGGGTGGGTCAATAGCCATGGCAATGCCCAGTAGAGTTACCATCGCCAGAAGTATGAATATTGTTGCTATCTGAACCCTTTTCATGATTACCCCCTATCTTTTTATAAATCCAAATGCGCCATTCACACCATAAAAGGTTGTCAAAGGCCTTCATCTCTTTCAAGATTGCACCGCTGGCATTGAAGATCCTCAACATCGCATCATTCGTTGAAGCAGGACCCTTGCCAGTAAGTATTCCGCCTTTCCGTCTCCATCCATATCCATTGCTGACAGTGATGGCGATGCATTACCTCCGGAAAAGGCAGTTATGTTAAGACCTGTCTCTGTCAGGTCAGGCCTGAATGCCTTTATCATTGAGTCTCCCCTGTCATTTACATACCCAATGATTATCTCTGCCTTTCCGTCTCCATCTATATCCCCTGCCGTTAGGGTTGCATTGTTTATTCTTACCTTCTGGTTTTTGCTGTTTGTATAGGTTACTGCCTTTGATGCAATCAAATAGGTGGTCAGATTGCTATTGAAACCATAAACCTTTAGATAACCGTCATCAAAGACTATCAGTTCAGAGCGACCGTCTCCATTTATGTCCGCCATTGCTATATTGAGAGGTGCTTTAGTCTTGTTCTTAGCTGGAGAGGCATACGCACCTATCCTTTTGCTCAGGGAGCCGTTTGAGTAATTGTATATATCAACCATGTATGTGTTACGATTCCTCACCTTTGCTACCATGCTGATAGCTATCTCTGCAACCCCGTCTCTATTTATGTCACCAGTAGCAATGTTAGCACCAAAGGTTGTTTGAGGTATGGTCCTTGTTGCAAGAACAGTCCCATCATGTTTTAAAACTGTTATGATTGCATTGTTCGTGCTTGATGGACCTGATGCCACAACTATCTCGTCTGAAAGGTCACCATTAAGGTCACCGGATGCCACATTTGCACCATAACTGGTCGTCAATGCATTGATCTCCACCAGCATATTTCCATTTAGATCAAATAGCCTTATAGTACCATCATTGTTTGGATCAGGCCCTTTGGCTGCTACTATGGTGTTGGCGAGCCTCACAATCTCATAATTTGCCTCGATAGTGGCTGTACTGCCTGCCGTGACAGTAAAGGTCCTCGGAGTAGGTGTCTTATAATTAGGCACATCTCCGAATGTTATCTGGTAGCTGCCTGAAGGGACATCACCGGCAATCCAGCTTGTTCCTGAGCTTGAATAGTTCTGGGGTCCTGTTATCTCGAAGGTTGCCTCATCAAGGTTTGTCTTTACCTCAATTGCACCCCCTGATATTACCTGAAGTGTCACTGGCACTATTATCGGGTTACCCTTTGCATCAGGGGCTGTGACTGTTATATTGCCATTATATGTGCCAGAGGCAAAGGAGGATACAGAAGTATCAGGGGATACTGTTACTGTTGAAGGAGTGGTGCCTGTTGTTGATGAAAGAATAAGCCATGAGGCATCTGCCTGGGCAGTCCAGGACACAGGATCACTGGTTGTTGATATATTCAGAACCGAGGACGGAAGACTGCTACCTTTTACATAGTGCAAGACGATGCTCGATGGGCTTACTGTTAGCCTCGGTATCTCCTTGATCGTGAGGTTTATATCAACGGGATATTCTGTGCCATCTCCATACAGATAGATCTTTCACCTGTAGTTTCCAATGGCCATCCCTCTTGTATCGATGCTTACGGGGATGCTTGCAGGTGTAACTTCTGAGGTCGCACTTAAGGTGACAGGGAATGGGGCATCTACTATGGCTGTCCACTGGGTTGTGCCTGCAGTGTCCGCATCAATCTGAATGGTCTGTGCAGACGGGGTTAAATTCTCATAGGTCGTAAAGGAGAGGGCAGTGGGTGAAATGGCCAGACCAGGCTCATTCAGGTCGAACACCTGAATCCTCTGATTTCCTGAGTCAGTAACAAGCATCTTGCCATTGCTTATGGCAACATCTGCTGGAAGGATGAACTCACCAGGACCGCTCCCGTAAACGCCAATTGATGTTATGTAATTACCATCTGTGTCAAAAACCTTTACTGAGCTATGGTATATGTCAACCACATAGACCTTTCCGTTTGATACTGCTATGCCCTGGGGTCTCAGGAGATAGGATGATGTGAATTTCCTCTTGAAGTTGCCATTATAGAGGTCAAAGACCTCTATCCTAATATTTATATGATCCACCACATAGAGCTCCTTGGCATATTCGTCAACGAATATGCCCGTGGGAAATATCATCTGTCCATCTGCTGTGCCATATCCCCCAATCGTGAACTGTAATGCCCCATCCGGTGAATAGACCTTAACAACATTGTTTGTGCTGTCTGATACATACACATATCCCCTTGAGTCGACTGCTATATCATTTGGATGACCGAATTCATGCTCACCAGCACCAAGATAATAAAGGAATTGCCCTGAACTGCTGTAAATCCAATGCTTCCCCTCTTATAGTCACCAACAAATATCCTGTTTGCCCTATCAACAGCTATGCCTACAGGTCTCTGAAAGTCATTTATATAGCCAGTGAAATTGCCATCCCTATCAAACATCCATACCCTGGCACCGGAAAGGTTCTGGGTTGTTACGCTGATATTGCCTTCCCTGTCTGTAGCTATCCTGAGGGGTCCACCATCTCCAACAGGATATGAGGTTATATAGGTCACTCCGCTTAAGGCGTCCTGAGCAGAGAATAGGATTATCGCAAGGAAGAGGAGATAGCCAAATGCCTTTTTATATTCTCTCTTAATCATAAGGGCCTCCAGTATAAAAAATTATACACTATACTTTCAATGCAATATTTATACCAACTCATCTAAGATCCACTTACTAAAAATACTAAGGATTCTGAGGCTATTATACCAAAATATTTGAAGGGAATGACAAATTTTGTTTGAGTGAAATGGCTTATCTGGGTTATTTCACCCAGTTTTATTCCTGAAGCAACTGGCTGACCCTTTCAAAGAGGTCATTCATCCTCTCCGTCTCTGAGGATATCTCCTTAAGGACCGTGGCGATATCCCCTCTGTTTAGGGCCTCCGCATTCTCTGCCCATTCCCTGTAGGTCCGGGCATGTTCTCTGTTATGCTCAATCCAGTGAGATATTAAGACCTTTAATCTGTCTAAATCACCCATTTATCCCCCTGTCTTATCCCTTGAATCCCTTGAGGTCCTCCTCATAAATATGGCATATGTAACTACCACGACCGCTACCACCCCTATGAGGCCTGTTAATATATAGGATATATATGCCTTTAAACCTTCTTCCCAGCCCTTGAAGGCATAATCAGGAAAAGGGGAAGACCATATCTCTGATAATCTTTTAAGACCCTCAGGGATAAACCCTGGCAGACCTTCCTTCTGCATCCATTCTGTTATCTCCTCAATTCCCCACTCACCCCAGGCACCACCTGCCCTTAATATCTCAGGAAGTATGATACCTATCGGTG
>JBBIPQ010000130.1:0-4240 GCA_037442785.1 Nitrospirota bacterium | reverse complement strand
CTGAATTAGCCTTAATAAAGGATATAGACATTGCTGACAATAAGATAGATATTAAGGCAGACAGACCCTTTGTGTACACTGCCTACAAACCAGCAGATCCCTTCAGGGTGGTCGTGGAGATACCTGAAGCTGATATTGGTAAATTCAGGGAGACCATTAAAACAACTGCTAAGGGCATTACAGAGATCATACCTTCCCAGATCGAATCACCAAAGCCAATAGCACGGTTTGAGATCATCCTTGATACGCCTGTGTCTTTTGAACAGTCCTATCATAACAATGTCCTTACCCTGAATCTGAAGGAAGAACCTGTAGCGTCTTCATCACCCTTACCAGAGGTAAAGCCTGCTGTTTATCAGGCACCTACTGAGCAGGCTAAAAATGAGAGGATCGAGCCAAAGGAAGAACTCAGGGATGCCCATGCTCAGGATAAGAAGGATACCTCTAATAATAATGATACAAAGCCCATTCCAAAGGCAACAGAGATTAATGACATAAGGTTTGAAAGGGTGAATGGAACCCTTAAGTTGACCATTAAGGGTAATGGCTCAATGAGTCCGAGCATATTCACCCTAAAAAACAGGATTGTTGTTGACATCCCCGATGTGATTCTGAAGGCACCCCTTCCCACTGACTTCATCTCACCTGTCAGGAATATAAGGGCTGGTAAGCACAGGGATAAGACAAGGATAGTCCTTGACATGAAGGAACTCAGGGAGTTTGATGCAGTATCAGTAAAAGACACCATATTACTTACCCTTGGAACCATTGAAAAGGTTGCCATAAAAGAAGAGCCTTTGCCAAAGTTAGAGGAGATAAAGAAAGAGCCTGAGATGAGGGTCTCAGAGGCTATCCAGCCTGAGGCCCTTGTTGAGGGGAAATATACAGGGAAAAAGATATCCCTTGATTTTCAGGATGCTGACATAGTGCCAATCTTCAGGCTCCTTGCTGACATAAGCGGATATAACATAGTAGTTGATCCAAATGTAAAGGGCAAACTCACCATGAAGCTCATAAACGTTCCCTGGGATCAGACCCTTGATATCATACTCAAGACCTTTAACCTTGGAAAGACCGTGGAAGGGAACATAATCAGGATAGCACCCCTTGCCGTGTTTGCAAAGGAGGCTGAGGAAAAGGCAAAGGCAAAGGAGGCTGAGGCAAAGGCAGAGCCACTTGAGACAAGGATATTCCCTATAAGCTATGCTGATGTATCCGATGTCAAAAAGTCCATCGAAGACTCAAAGATCCTTTCGCCAAGGGGGAGCATCAGTGTAGATAAAAGGACGAGCTCAATGGTGGTTAAGGATGTGCCATCAGTCTTTCCCCAGATAGAAAACTTCCTCGCCACACTGGACAAACCAACGCCCCAGGTCCTTATTGAAGCAAGGATAGTTGAGATAAATACCAATAATGAAAGAGACCTCGGTATACAGTGGGGTCTTGGATACAAGGCACCAAACACCCTATCCCAGATCGGTGGATTCAGCGGCCTTGGAACAGGCACATTTACAGGAAATAACTTTGTTGTTGACTTCCCTGCAACTATAAGCGGAAGGGGTTCAGGGATCACCTTTGGACTGATCAGTCCTGATAGAACCCTCGGGCTTGACCTCCAGATTTCTGCCCTTGAGACAGCTGGAAAGGGAAAGGTTATATCAAACCCGAAGATTCTTACTGTTGACAATGGAAAGGCAAAGATACTTCAGGGCAAAAGCATCCCTGTAAGAAAACTTACCACTGAGGGAACCATATCAACGGAGTTCAAGGATATAAATATTGAATTGAATGTGCAGCCTCATATAACTCCTGATAAGTCAATAGGTATGAGCATCGAGATAAAAAAGGAAGAGCTTGACCCAACAGTTCCATCAATTGAGGGAGTGCCAGGAACGGATAAGAAGGAGGCTAACACGAATGTAATAGTAAAGAATGGCGAGACGATTGTCATTGCGGGTATGTATAAGGTTAACACAGAAGACTCTCAGACAGGGGTGCCAGGGCTTATGAGGATCCCATTGCTTGGCTGGCTCTTTAAACAGCAGAAAGAGAAGGTTACAACGAGCGAACTTCTCATCTTCATTACCCCAAGGATCGTTGAACAGCCTGCCCGGGCAAGCAGTGAATGAGATAAGAGATGCCTGCATTAAGAGAGACACTCGGCGATAAGGGGTTTGAGGAACTCGAGGGACTGATCATTGACAAGATAAAGTTCTACTCTGTGAGCAGAGACGAGTTCAGGGAGGTTTTGTCGAGGCTTGATATAGTTGAGCATGACCTTGCTGATCTCAAAGTGCAGGTGCATGAACTCAGAAGGGAAATGAATGAGAGGTTTGACAGGATAAACGAACGGTTTGATAAAATAAACGAACGGTTTGATAAAATGAACGAACGGTTTGATCAGATGTATGAGAGGATGACATCCCTTGTGAAGTGGACAATTGGCACCCTCGCTATCTTTGGCAGTATAATAAGCATACTGCTTGCAATCGGGCAGTTTGTGAAATGAAGAGAGATTCGGGGATATGGACTGTGATCGAGGAAGCCGTGAATGCCATTGTCCTTTATTCGCGGCCCGACAGGATTATCCTCTTTGGCTCGAGGGCGTCAGATGTATGGAAAGAGAGGTCTGACATAGACATCGCCATAATAGACAGGGAGATCACAGACAGACAGAAAAGAAGGATAAGGGAGACGGTAGATGAGATAAGGACATTGCACGAGATAGATATTGTGTGGCTTGATGATGTATCCGAAGAATTCAGGACAGAGGTATTATCCACAGGAAAGATTATATATGAAGGAGAAGAGAAGGCTGCAGTATGCGATTAAGCGGTTCTCCGATGCACATGAGAGACTTAAAGAGGCTGTCAATGAAATGGAGACGCCGTTGTCCATCGACGGGACGATCCAGAGATTTGAATTCACCTTTGAACTGGCATGGAAGACAATCCAGAAATTTATCAGATATGAAGGGTTTGATTGTAATACGCCGAGGGAATGCCTTCGAAAGGCTTATTCAGCAGGGTTAATCGACAATGAGGAACTCTGGTTGGATATGCTCGATGACAGGAACATAACGAGCCATATTTACAATGAGGCTCTTGCAAAGAGTATTTACGACAGGATAAAGCAGTATTATGTAAAGGAACTCGAGGGCGTCAGAGATTTGCTCTCTAAGAGGCTTGAAGGATTATAAAACTATTTGAGGAGGTAAGATGAAAAGAGGTATTTTAAGCATCATCCTTTATGCATCGCTCTTTGCAGTCCTTTTACTCTGGGGCTGCGGTGGAGGAGGCCCTGGCTCGCCAGGGAGCATCGGTTCTGAAGACACAGGCGTTATAATAGATGCCTTTATAACACCTACATATCTTGGAGGAGATACATATTCAGTCGATGTGTTCCAGCAGATATGCCAGGAAGGCCCGCCACCGGTATACGAGGACTTTACTGACCATGGAGCGAGGGTGACGATATATACGAGACTCATAAACCCTAATCCGCCAATACCGCCTGGAACGCTGTATGTCGAGAAATACACGGTTGAGTTCAGGCGTTCAAGCGATTCCATCGGCTCACCCCCGATCGAGTCAGACACAAGGTATAAGACGATCGTAATTACACCTCCGCAATCAGGCAGCGACACGAATACACTTGAGTTTGATGGCTTGATACTCGTTGACCTGAAGAGGAAGCTCAAGTACCAGACCGATGTCTTGAACGGCATGTATTCTTCTGGCCCACCCGCATATATCAACAACTATACAGCAACATACACCTTCGAGGGCCAGAATCAGTATGGGACAAAATTTTCATTCAAGGCACAGACAGATTTCCAGATAGGCTCCTTTGATTACTGTAGTTAATGGTTTAATGGAGAATTAACTGTTATTGGAGGATAAGATGAAAAAAATCGTAATATTGTTCTCACTATTGGCCTTATCCCTCGGCGCTTATAGCTGCGGGGGTGGAGGGGCAGGCCCTGCTGATGTCCCGCCAGGGGAGAACCCGGGCATACCGTCTGTTGTCCAGCTTCTTCCAGCACAGTATATCGCCCAGACGAATGCCTATATAACCCTGAATGCAAAGGTCCTCGATGGAAACGGGATGGTCGTGCCGAACGTGCCGGTCACATTCACGAACCTCTCATCCGTTGGGGTGTTGAGCACAACCGTTGCCAGCACAAACGGCATTGGCATAGCGACAGTCACTATCTATTCCACCACCCCCGGCTTTGCCA
>JBBIPQ010000129.1:0-4305 GCA_037442785.1 Nitrospirota bacterium | reverse complement strand
CCATCAGGACTTTGTATTCTTCAAACCAACGGTGATATTGAAGAAAAAATATAACAGATCTGTTTATCTGCTAAAGGATGGTATCTTTATGATTTAGTAGTCAATGGAGGTGTTATGGAAGCAATCGTTGTTTATATTACAGCACCTAATGAAGACGAGGCAGCAAGAATCGCAAGGACAATTGTGGAAGAAAGGGTTACAGGGTGCGTAAATATCGTTAAAGGAATTCGCTCTATCTATAGCTGGCAGGGAAAGATAGAGGATGATGCAGAGGTATTGATGATTGTAAAGACCCAGCGGCACTTATTTGAGCAACTGAAGAACCGTGTGAAGGAACTTCATAGCTACACAGTGCCTGAGATCATAGCTGTCCCTGTGGTTGAAGGAGATCATGATTATTTAGAATGGCTCAGGGAGGTTACATCGTGAAGGAGGATGCACACACTGAACTGATATGCAAGGGTTTTTGTAGCTTTTACAGGGAGGGCAAGGAGGAGTTGACCTGTGAAACCTATAACTTTCTTGTGAGAAACCTTACAGAAGGGGAATTGAGAGGGATGATTCAGGGTATTGAAAGGACACCTGATCTATCCTGTGACGATTATATAAAGGATGTTATATGTGGTAAATGTGATTTTTTGGAAGGGGATTGCGATTTTCGTGGAGGAAGGGTTTCCCCACCCTGTGGTGGATATGTGATTATAGAAAGCCTGAGAAGATGGGTAACGGGCTGACTACCATACCTCAAAAAGCCTTTTAAGGTTCCTCAATTCTGTTTCGATCTTAATGTCAATGTTTTTTTCAAATACAGAGTCAATGTAAGTCTTTACAATAAAACCGCTTTTACCCTCAACCAGTTTTATTGCGCCATCCCTGTCAGTTCGATAAATCCTTATTTTGTGTCTTTTAAGCCTTTCGATTACCTCTTCATGGGGATGACCAAAGGGATTATCCTTACCAACACTGATTATTGCTATCCCTGGTGAAACCGCATTCAGGAAGGCCTCTGAAGAGGAATAACGGCTTCCATGATGACTTATCTTTATTGCGTTGCTTCTCAGCCATCTACTCAAATGAAGTGCATCTTCCTCTGCCTCGGCCTCTATGTCCGCTGTTAGCAGAAGGGAGGATCCCTTTTCTCCTCTTATCTCGAGAACCAGGGAGAGTTCGTTGCCTCCCCTTTCTGAGTTTGAATAGAAACCCTCATAGGGATGCATAACGATCATCTCAACCCCATCCGCCTCAACTACATCTCCCCTGGTTAATCTCCTCACAGGGGTTCTGAGACCTTTGGGATAAAGGAGTAGACCATTGTCCCATATCTCATTGACTCTGAACCTTTTGAGGATCCTTAAAAGCCCGCCGGAATGGTCATTGTCAGCATGTGTAAGTATCAGGGCGTCTATCCTGTCTTTTCCCTTAAGACGGAGATAAGACTCCAGTTCCCTTCCTGACCTACCTGTGTCGATCACAAAGGTCATGCCTCGGGTAGTCTCTATAACTGTACAGTCACCCTGTCCCACATCTAAGAAGGTTATAGAGAAGCCCCTATTAAGCCCGGGGAATATTATTAGAAGCATTGATATGAGACCATAGATAACAGGGAGTTTCCACTCAGTAGATAGATGTCCAGATTGATTTGACTTCAGAGAAAGGGAGGATTTAACAATATATGCCATTGAGATGGCATAAAGGATGATCAGGATTGCCATAGGGAAGTCTCCGATACTGATGGCTGAGAAAGGCAGGGATGAGAGATATTCGATTGTCCTCAGGGTTGATCGGGCTAAAAAGGATATCACCGATTCGAAGGGGAAATATCCTGTGAAGATATAGACAAAGGAAGAAAAGAGTGTCAGTGGCAGGAGGATGAGACCTACCGCTGGTGTTAAGATTACATTCACAAAGGGAGATATTAAAGAGATGTAGTGGAAATAGTATGCCACGAGGGGTGTTGTGCCAAGCCACACAAAAAGACTCATCCTGAATGCCCTTTTAAGATAGACTAAGGGCTTGATGGTCTTTTTTTCGGTTTTGTCTTCATCCCGAAGACTGTAACCGAGGAAGACAACAGCCAGGAAGGAGAGTTGAAAGGATATGTCCTTAGTAGTAGATGGGTTCCAGAGCAGTATGAGAAGGGCAGCAAATAAAAGGGAGTTAAGCCAGTAACCCTTTCTGCCGATCAGGAGTCCCAAAAGGAAAAGATTGATCATTATGAAGGATCGGATCGAAGGGATGCTCCCCCCTGATATAAAAAGGTAAAGGATGAGGAAAGGAAGGGATGATATGGCAGCAACCTGAGAGGGGGTGAGATATATGGTGAGCCTCCGTATTATGAATGCTGGCAGTAAAGATATTATTGACCTTATGAGAAAGAACACAAATGTTGATAAAAGACCAAAATGGGTGCCTGATATACTGAGGATATGGGCAAGACCTGTCTTGCTGAAGGAATCCTTTATATCTTCACTCAGAGCCGTCCTGTCCCCTGTCACAATTGAGGCCAGAAAGGGGCTACTATGGAAATGTTCCCTCATGTATTCAGTGAGGCCTTTTCTCTCTCGGTTTATCCATCTCTGGGGGGAATCTTTTATATCCTCCACCCCTTTTATCTCTAAGAGGCGAAGGGTTATTTTGCTGTCTTTGAATGATCCTGGATTCTTCGCGCCTCTAATGTATGCCCTTACCAGGATGTTATAAAGCTTATCCTCCTGGAGTTCGACCCGTGATATAAGGGAGGCATCCTTTCCCCTGAGGCTTATTAGTTTTTTATCCGGTCCTGTAATATCCCTTATCTTACCTGTGTAAAGGTGCCCTGACTCTACAGGGATTCTTTCCTTTATCAGGTATTTTATGAGTATTGCTTTGCCTGTAACCTCATTAATCTGGGTCCTGTCCGATCTGTAAAGGCCATATAAGAGGCCTGATATCAGGAGGATTAATAGTAATAGATGCTGGGTGAAAGGCCTGTGGTCTTTTGATAAGCCTCTAATATGAAGAAGTCTTCTCAGTACTGAGAAGACCAGAAGACCTGTAATCAGTAAGAGGGTCAGAAGGGGAAAGTAATAAAAGACCTGTGAGAGGAGGATGCCTGATATAATTGCTATGAATAGATAAGGGGCTTCCAACTCATCATGTCTCAGTGGTTTAGGTGTTCATTTATAACAGAGGCTAAGGAGTTTGCCATTGTCTCAGCCATGGCTATATCCTTTGCCTCTACCATTATCCTAATCTTGTTCTCTGTCCCGGATGGTCTTACCAGGACCCTTCCGCTATCCTTAAGGGTTTTTTCTGCCTCTTTTATGGATCTCCTGATCCCTTCAATCTTAGTAATGTCAACCCTTTCCTTAACAGGCACATTAATGAGGACCTGGGGATATGTCTCGATCCCGGCCACGAGTTCTGAAAGGGGTTTCCCCTCCTCTTTCATGGTATGAAGGACCTGGAGGGCTGTTATAGGGCCATCACCCGTTGTGTTATAATCAAGGCAGATGATATGGCCTGATGGCTCACCCCCAAGTACATATTTACCCTCAATCATCTTCTCTGTAACGAACCGGTCTCCAACCTTTGTCCTGATGACCCTTATGCCATGTCTTGCAAGAAAGGCCTCAAGGCCTGAATTTGACATCACCGTTGTAACGATGGTGTTATATCTGAGCCTTTTCCCCCTTTTTAAACGGATTGCCCAGAGCCCGAGGAGTTTATCTCCATCCACGACCTCTCCCCTTTCATCACAGAAAAGGGTTCTGTCTGCATCTCCGTCATGGGCAATACCAGCATGGGCATGGCTGTCTCTCACAACCTTACAGAGATTTTCCATGTGAAGGGAACCGCAGGATTCATTTATGTTTATCCCATCAGGCCTGTCATTTATTGTGATGACATCAGCCCCGAGTTCCCGGAGAACCCAGGGTGTCACCTTATAGGCAGCTCCGTTGGCACAATCGACAACTACTTTCAGTTTTTCCAGTGTGGACCCTCTCGGTATTGTTGATTTTATGTATTCGATATATCTCCCTGTAGCATCCTCAATCCTGAAGGCCTTTCCTATTTCAGGGCCAGATGGTCTTTTATTAAATATGTTGCTATCTGTGACAAGGTCCTCTATCCTTTCCTCTATCTCGTCAGGAAGCTTGAACCCATCAGAGGAAAAAAACTTTATACCGTTATCTTCAAAGGGATTGTGGGATGCGGAGATCACTACCCCTGCATCCTGTCTGAGTGCCCTTGTCAGGAAGGCTATCCCGGGGGTTGGTATTGGGCCTGTAAGGGTTACATTCATCCCCATGGAGCAGATACCTG
>JBBIPQ010000128.1:0-4480 GCA_037442785.1 Nitrospirota bacterium | reverse complement strand
AAGATTTATTTGTGGCATTTCAACACCTTGATCGCCTAGCCTCTGATTTTTATCTTGACAAAATTATATTATTGGTGTAATACCTAAGTGAATAATATACCCTTTTGGGGATTAGAAAATCTTTTTGGGGGGAGAGATGAAGGGTGTAATAGTAAAATGCCTCGCTGATCTGGTTACAGAAAAATTTGGAAGAGAAAAATGGGAAGAAGCAATGGAAAAGGCAGGAATGGAAAAGGAGACAGTCTTCCTTGCTACAGAGAATGTGGATGATGCCGTTGTCCTCAGACTTATTAATTCTGTATGCGATGTCTTAGATATTTCCCTTGTGCAGGCTGCTGATGCCTTTGGGGAATACTGGGTCTGCTCATTTGCACCAAAGATATATTCAATTTATTACAGAGGTGTAAATTCTGCAAAGGAATTTCTGATAAAGATGGATGAGATACACCGGATGACTACCCAGAACATCCCTGATGCAAGACCACCCAGATTTGGATATGAGTGGAAAAACGACAGGACCCTCATAATGACCTATAATTCAAAGAGAGGGCTTATAGATATAATGGTAGGTCTTATAAAGGGTATTGGAAAATATTATAGAGAAAACCTGAGCGTAACCAAACTCGGACCTGACAGGGTAGAGGTAATCTTTTCATAAAAGGGGGCTATATGAAAAGGGTTTTTATTGAGATTGAAAGGTGTACCGGTTGCAAGTCCTGCGAGATAGCCTGTGCTGTCCAGCACTCAAGATCAAAAGATCTCTTCACAGCCATTTTTGAAGACTCCCCACCTCAGAAGAGGACCTATGTTGAGAGGGCAATGAATCTTTCCTATCCAGCCAGGTGCATGCACTGTGTTGATGCAGTCTGCATAAAGGCATGTCCTGCTGGTGCAATGGTATGGGATAATGAGCTCGAAAGGGTATCTGCTAACAAAGATAAATGCATGGGTTGCTGGAGTTGTGCAATGGTCTGTCCTTTTGGTGCTATCTCTGTAAGAAAACCCCAGAGGATTGCGCTCAAATGTGATCTCTGCGGTTCAAGACTTAGAGAAGGGAAGACACCAGCATGCGTTGAGGCATGTCCTACAAAGGCGCTCCGTTTTGGTGATATAGAAGAACTCTCGAGACTCAAGAGACTCAGCATGGCTGAGACTATTGCCTATTCGATCAGGCAAGAGGTAATTGAAAAGAATCCCCTCATAATACTTAGACAATCAGGAGGTTTTTAATTATGATTATCAAGAACCTTGATATACCATCCCAGAGACTTATTGAAAAGGCAATGTCCTCAAGGATAGAGACACCCCTTGAGAGACTGGAAAAACAATCTCCCCAGTGCGGTTTTGGTCAACTCGGGACTTGCTGCAGGATGTGTTATATGGGTCCATGCCGGATAGATCCCTTTGGAGAAGGTGCTACCGCAGGTGTGTGCGGAGCAGGTGCGGATACTATTGTTACGAGGAATCTCTTGAGAGAGGCTGTCGGTGGGGCTGCATCCCATGTGGGACATGCAAGACATGTGGTAATAACCCTGAAAAGGTCTCTTGAGGGAAAGGCTCCTTACAGGATTGCTGACAGAGACAAGCTTCTTGAGGTTGCATTCGGACTCGATATAAAGACAGAGGGAAGATCAGAAACAGAAATATGTCTTGATATAATTGACAGGGCAATTGAGGACATCACAAGGCAGGATAATATGCCGATGAACTGGCTTAAATTCAGAGCACCTAAAAAGGAATTCGAGACCTGGCATAAGGTCGGTCTTCTGGTATCAAATGCCCACAATGAGATAGAAGAGGCAATGCACAGGACATCAATGGGCAATGATGCAGACCCGTTGAATCTTTTGCTTGCAACCCTGAGGATTGGGATAACCGATGGTTATGCAGGGCTCCACATGGCAACAGACCTTCATGATATCATGTTTGGCACACCCAGGGTAAAGGCAATAGAGGCTAACATTGGTGTGCTTGAAAAGGATACGGTCAATATAGCAATGCACGGCCACAACCCGGTACTTTCTGAAAAGATACTTGAATGGGCATCTAAACTTCAGGATGAGGCTAAGAAGGTAGGCGCAAATGGAATAAATGTGGTTGGGGTCTGCTGCACAGGGAATGAACTTACTATGAGACATAATGTTCCGATGGCAGCGCACAATCTTCAAGCAGAACTCCTCATACATACAGGTGCTGTTGATGCAATGGTTGCGGATATGCAGTGCATATGGCCATCAATTGCAAAGGTTGCTGAATGCTATGATACAAAACTGATTACAACAGAATCATTTGTAAAGATCCCTGGCTCGACCCATGTTGCCTTTGAACCTGAACACGCCGATGAGAATGCAAGAAAGATAGTAAACCTCGCTATTGAGGCATTCCAGAAAAGAAAGGGAAAGGATGTTTACATACCCTCTGAAAAAACAAAGGCCTTTACAGGCTTTTCTCTCGAGGCAATAGTTGATGTCCTTAAAAAGGTAAATCCATCGGACCCGCTGAAACCGGTAATCGACAATATAGTCAATGGGAATATCTACGGAGCTGTCGGGTTTGCGGGATGTCCAAGCCCGAAGATCCGCGACACCAGGATGACCGAACTGATGGTAACAGAACTATTAAAGAAAAATGTCCTTGTAGTAACAACCGGATGTACTGCCCACATCTGTGCACAGGCAGGCTTTATGAACCCCGAGGCAACAGAAAAATACTGTGGTAATGGCCTCAGGACAGTCCTCAGGGCACTCGGTGAGGCTGCTGGTCTTCAGGGACCCCTTCCACCGGTCTGGCATATGGGATCCTGTGTTGATAACTCAAGGATAGCAAATCTCTTAAGGGCACTTGCAGAAAAACTTGATGTAAAGATATCACAGCTTCCAGTAGCAGGCTCAGCTCCAGAACTCATAACTGAAAAGGCTATTGCAATTGGTAGCTGGCTTCTTGCGCTCGGGCTCCTGGTTCACATAGCACCAGCACCAAGGATACTTGGAAGCCCTGTGGCTACAAAGGTTTTAACAGAAAACCTTGAGACCATAACAGGTGGAAAGGCATATGTGGAGATGGACCCTGTTAAGGCAGCACAGGGATTGCTCTCACACATTGAAAAGAAGAGAAAGGCTTTAGGTATATGAGGATCCTGATTGCTGGAAACGGTCCTGCTGCAATAAGTGCTGTTGAGGCGATAAGACAGGTAGATGGGACCTCATCAGTAATCATTATTACGAGGGAACATCTACCTGCTTAACAGCCCGTGTTTTTTTATAAATACATAAGCGGTGAGATACCGAAGGAAAGGCTCTTTATAAGGGACAGTGATTTCTACAACAAAAATATGGTAGAGGTTATTCAGGGGCTCTCTGTAAAGGGAATCGAAATAGAGACTAAGTCGCTACTCCTTTCGGATGGAAAGACATTACCCTTTGACCGATTACTTATAGCAACAGGGGCTGAACCTGTCATCCCCGAGGTCAATGGCATAACTGGTGAGGCTGTATTAACCTTCAAGACCCTTGATAATGCCGAGGAGATAATCTCAAGACTCGAAAAGATAAAAGATGCAGCCATTATAGGTGGTGGTTTTATCGGTCTTGAGATAGCAGAGGCTCTACTGAAAAGGGGAATAAATGTAACAGTTTTGGAGAAAGAAGACCGGATACTCCCTACTATGCTTGACACTGAGCTTTCTGTTGTCTTGAAGGAACATCTTGAAAGACACGGTGCAAGATTCTTATTAAAAAGTAATATCGTATCCATAGAGAGAAAAGATGGAAAGATCTCAGGGGTAAGAACAGAAAAGAACTCGATTCCATCTGATATGGTTATCCTTGCTGCAGGGTTGAGACCATCCACTTCCATGTTTAAGGATGTCCTTGAAACGAGAACTGGTATAGTTGTAAATGAATACATGGAAAGTTCTCAAAAGGGAATATATGCTGCTGGAGATGTGGCAGAAATGACAGTAAAGGGGAAAGGTAGAATAAATCCGATATGGCTTAATGCAACAAAAAGCGGCGAGATAGCTGGTTACAATATGGTAGGCATAAAAAAGGCATTTAGAGAATTCATACCAAGAATGAACATAATAAATCTCTTTGGTATGTCCATCCTTTCAGCAGGTTCTATTTCAGGAGAGAGGTTTATGAAAAAAGAGGATAGTTCAGGGATAAAAAAGATTTATCTTGACCAGGAAGACAGGCTTCAGGGAGTCCAGATTATCGGAGATGTCCTCAAGGCAGGTGTGCTGATAAATCTCATTGGAAGGCGACTGAAAAATCCAGAGGTTCTTCTGGAAGAACCTAATTATGGCATGCTCCTTGCTGATGCCTGACAAAACATTCCAGTAGCCAATAGCCTACCGCTGAGCTTTATTGTATTGCAATAATGAGGAGAAAAATGATAAATATAGTATAGTTTAATCCCTTCTCTACCGAGTTTGCATCCTATGCTTCCACAAGGGCTTGCAAAATGAATCCCTCAGAAA
>JBBIPQ010000127.1:0-4546 GCA_037442785.1 Nitrospirota bacterium | reverse complement strand
CTGGATCCAAGGATACTTGGCGAGGATCATTATAAGGTGGCAAGGGGTGTTCAGGCGGTCCTTCAGAGATATAAGGAACTACAGGACATCATAGCTATACTTGGAATGGAAGAACTCTCCGAAGATGACAAACTCGTTGTGGCCAGGGCAAGAAAACTTCAGAGATTCCTCAGTCAGCCTTTCCATGTTGCAGAGACCTTCACGGGAACCCCAGGTAAATATGTGAAGCTCGAGGATACAATAAAAGGCTTTAAAGAGATCCTTGATGGAAAATGCGATGATTATCCTGAGCAGGCCTTCTACATGGTTGGGCCTATTGAGGAGGTTGAGGAAAAGGCTAAAAAACTCGGCTGGAGGAGAGAGGTTTAATGGATAAGCTGAGGCTTACCATCGTTACCCCCTACGGACAGCTCCTCTCAGAGGATGTGGATGAAGTAACAGCACCCGGCTCTGAAGGGGAATTTGGTGTTCTTTCAGGCCATATGCCCTTTTTCACGACGCTGAAGATAGGAATCCTGACATATAAGATCGGCAATGAGCAGAGATATGTATTCATAAACAGTGGTTATGCAGAGGTTACACATGATAAGGTGGTCATAGTTGCCGATAGTGCAGAAAGGGCAGAGGATATCGACGTGGAAAGGGCGATCAGGGCTAAGGAAAGGGCAGAGGAAAGATTAAAAAAGATGGAACAGATAGATGTTGCCCGTGCCACAGCAGCCCTTGAAAGGGCTACCATGAGGATCCAGCTTGCCCAGAGAAGGGTTCCGAGATAAGTTAGTGCGATAGTATACCTATAAGCCATAACAATCGGTGAATCGGTGAATACTCTTCACCCGTTCACCTTTTCACCCCTTTAACCGTTCACCAATTCATCATCCACCTTGATACTTTTGAAACATAGTGTTTAAAATTAAGTATGAAACCGGTTATAAACAGAAGGATCTGCAGACATATTGATGGTTCTAACGAGTTTGTTGATGACCTTATTGCCTTTGAGAAAAAGATCAAGGTTTCTGTTAATGGAAAAGAAGCCATGAGCCTTTATTGCACGCCCCAGATGATCAGGGAGTTTGTGGTTGGTTTTATCATGACAGAGGGTATAATAAAGGGTAACTGGTGTGCTGAGAGGATGAGTATAGAATATGGCGAAGAAATATCAGTTGACATCCCCGCTGAAGGAGATGTATCCATGGATGGCAGGATCATAACCTCTGGCTGTGTTGGGGGCGTAACCTTTGAGAGAAAGATAGAGGATGAACCTATAATTGATGACTTTTCTATAAGTAGTGACAGGTTAAGAGAGGTCTTTAACCTATTCCAGGCAAGGTCTGACCTTTATAAACTAACAGGTTGCATCCATAGCGCCGCACTTTCCGATGGCAAAGGTATCCTCTGTTTTGCTGAGGACATAGGAAGACATAACGCTGTTGATAAGGTAATAGGATATGCGATATTAGAGAATATACCTTTTGAAGGAAAGATAATGCTTGCCAGTGGAAGGATATCCTCAGAGATATCCTCTAAATGTGCAAGATGGGGTATACCTATGATCGCCACGAGGACAGCACCAACAAATCTCGCTATCGAAATAGCCGAAAGAAGGGGGGTTACCATAGTGGGGTTTATAAGGGGGAAGAGATTCAATGTGTATACCCACCCTGAAAGGATCATAAAAGGTTAGTCATTTTATTCCATACTTGTGTAATCTATGTCTCAAGGATCTGAATGAAATATTCAGCAGTCTGGCTGCATCTGTCTTACTGCCCCCTGATAATCTCAGTGCCTCTGTTATGTATCTTTTCTCGATCTCCTCGATGATACGGTCGAGTTCTATCCCGTCTCCTGTCAGTACAGGAAGCCCTGATGGTTCAAGAGGTGCTGAGACTATATCAACTGGTATATCTGAAACCGTTATCTCTTCCTGATCTGTCATAAGGACTATCCTCTCAATCGCATTTTCAAGCTCTCTTATATTCCCCTTCCATGGACAGTTTATAAGGAGTTTCATTGCTGAGGGTGATACCTTCTTAGGCACCTTTGAATACTTTTTTATAAAGTAGTCAATAAGAAGTGGTATATCCTCTCTCCTTTCCCTGAGCGGGGGTAAATGTATAGGGATCACATTTAACCTGTAGAAGAGATCTTCCCTGAATCGTCCTGATTCTATCTGCTCCTTGAGGTTTTTATTGGTGGCTGCTATGATCCTCACGTCAACCTTGATATCGCTTGTACCGCCAACCCTTCTGAAGGTGCTATTTTCTAATACCCTCAGGAGTTTCGCCTGTAAGCTCAATGGCATGTCCCCTATCTCGTCAAGGAATAAAGTTCCCTTATCTGCAACTTCAAATAGTCCTTGCTTATTCGAGACAGCCCCTGTAAAGGCTCCCTTCATGTGTCCAAAGAGTTCGCTTTCTAAGAGGCCCTCTGGAAGGGAAGCACAGTTTATCGCAACAAATTTATTCTCTTTCCTCGGACTTAGATTGTGGAGGGCAGTTGCGAAGAACTCTTTGCCCGTACCGCTTTCTCCTGTAATCAGAACATTTGAGTTACTCTCTGCGATCTTTGGTAATATCCTGAGGAGTTCTTGCATCTTAGAGTTTCTGTAAAATATATTTCCAAGCTCATAGGTTGTCTTTATCTTTTCCCTCAGGACAGAGACCTCGCTCCTGAGTCTCTTTTTCTCAAGGGCGTTTTTGACGACGAGCCTTATCTCATCTATCTTGAATGGCTTATGGATATAATCATAGGCTCCCAGTTTCATCGCCTCAATCGCTGACTCTGTTGTTCCAAAGGCGGTTATCATTATAACGAGTGTCTCTGGCGAGATCTCCTTTGCCTCCTTCAGGACATCAAAACCACTATGACCGGGCATCTTTATATCTGTTATGATCAGATCGTAGATATCCTTCTTTATCTGCTCAATCCCTGTTATGCCATCCGGAGCTGTCACAACCTCATAACCTTCTCCCTCAAGAAGAATGCTCAAGATATCTCTCATATTCTTTTCGTCTTCTATGACGAGTATCTTACTTTTATCCTGTGGCACTATGACCTCCAGATCGAAAACATATCTGTTTAAGTTCTATGCACTCTGAATAGGCAATTCCAGTTCAAAAACGGTTCCTCTTCCTTGCTTGCTATCAACCCGTATAGTTCCACCATGTTCTTCTATAATCCTGTATACAATTGAAAGGCCGAGCCCCGTTCCTTCTTCTTTTGTTGTATAAAAAGGATAAAAGATCTTGCCAATATCCTCCGGAGCTATACCATGGCCTGAATCCTTAAATATAATTTTAACACTGTTACTCGTTACTGCTGTACTTACAAGAAGTTCCCCTCCGTTAACCATGGCCTCAATGGCATTATTTATCAGATTAAGGAATACCTGTCGAAGTTTTTGAGCATCTCCCCTGAACAGGAGAGACCCATTAAAATCTCTCTTGATCGAGATGGAATTAACAGTTGGGTTCACTTCCACCATCTCAATTGTGTCATTCAATAATCCATAGAGGTCAAAGGTGGAAAACTCAGGGGGTGATGGTCTCGAATACACTAGAAAGTCTGTTATTATCTTATTCAACCTATCCATCTCATTTATCGCGATCTCCATAAGTTTCTCTCCGTGTTCTTTAGTGATCTTCCCTTCTTTCAGCATCTCTATTGCACCCTTCAGTGAGGCAAGGGGATTTCTTATCTCGTGTGCCATATTTGCGGATAACTCACCTATGGTGGCCAGGGTCTTCTTATGATTTAGTTCAGCCTCTAATCGCTTGAGGTGTGTTATATCCTGAAAGACACAGATATAACCTGTTTTCTCTCCCTCGCTGTTAATTGTCTCTGATATTGTAAGTCCCACGATCTTCTCGTTACCGCTAAAGTTTATGGTTGCCTCTCTCCTCTGGACCTCAAATGGAGGCAATAGGAAGGGGAATAGTTCCCTGATATTTTTTCCGATAACCTTTGATCTACTGAGCCCTGTTATAGTTTCTGCAGCCTTATTGAAGATCATTATATTCCCATCTGCATCTGTTGTCAGAAGGCCACTTGGCAAACTCTCTATAAGTTCCCTGTTAAAGAGTGTAAGATCCTGAAGGTCTATATCCTTTTCCTCGAGCTTTCTTGTCGTCTTCTCCAATCTCGAAACAAGGTAGCCTGTAAGATAGGCGGTCAGATAAAGTGCTGTTATATGGGTGAAGATATTGTATAGAAAATCCTTTTCTCTAAGGGGGGTTTCATAGGAAAGGTAAATAACTCTATAGTATTGAAAATCAAGCATTGTTCCATAGAGGATGCTGAGTATTGTTGCTATGGTATAGCCTGCCTTTTTATTCAGGACTATCGAGGATGCCATTACGGACAGGAGCATGATGGATGTGAACCAGCTTTCGATTCCCCCTGTAAGGTATATCAATACTATTTCTCCAAGGGAATCAGTAATCAACTGAACATAGGCAAACCTGTAAAGGTTCTTAACCCTCTTCAACAGAAAAAGATAAGCAATGGATAGGATATAAAGGGATAGGATGAGATAGATGACACCCTG
>JBBIPQ010000126.1:0-4550 GCA_037442785.1 Nitrospirota bacterium | reverse complement strand
GAGATAGCCCAATGGAAGGAATGGAATCATGATGAGGGGCTTGAATGGTTTGCCCTTGACTATCCCTTCCACAGGGGAGTGCAGAACTGGGTGAAGGACCTGAATCATCTTTATAGAAATGAGCCAGCCCTTCATGAGCTTGATTTTTCCCAGGACGGGTTTGAATGGGTTGATTTCCATGACTGGCAACACAGCATAATCAGCTTTATAAGAAAGGGCAAAAATAATGAGGTCATACTCGTTGTATGCAACTTTACTCCAGTGCCAAGATACAACTATCTTGTGGGTGTACCAAAGAGCGGCTTCTGGAAGGAACTGCTAAACAGCGATTCTGAATTTTATGGTGGCAGTGGAATGGGCAACAGTGGAGGGGTTGAAACCACATCCATCCCATGGAATGGAAGGCCTGATTCGATCTCCCTGACATTGCCACCCCTGGCAGTTTTATTCTTTAAAGGACCTTAGGGCAAACTTAGTGCGACTGTGCGACTGTAAATTATGGAAAAATTTATTCCGTATAAAAATCTGCCGCACTGCCGCACGGTCGCACTGCGGAGTCCCAAAAAATCAAAGATTGTTTGGGGTGCGTTTTTAGGAGGTTTTATGATAGGCTTTATTGGTGGAGGAAACATGGCAGAGGCGATTATCAGGGGGATAAGGTCTCAGAGGTCCAGTGCCATAAGGGATATAATCGTCTCGGAACCAAGGGAAGAAAGGAGAAGGTATTTAGAGCAGAATTATGATGTTAGGACAACATCATCAAACAGGGATGTGGCAATGCAGTGTAACATTATTATCCTCGCCATCAAGCCTCAGAATATGGCTCAGGTGCTTGAGGAGATATCAGAACTTGTGGGCGAGGATAAGACTGTTGTCTCGATTGCAGCAGGCATCTCCCTTTCCTTTCTACAGCAGAGGTTAAAGACAAAAAGATTAATAAGGGTCATGCCAAACACACCAGCCCTTGTTCAGGAAGGGATGTCTGTAATGTCTCTCTGTGAATGCTTTTCAGACAGGGATATAGCAACCGTCAGAGAGATCCTTATGAGCATCGGAAGGGTCTTAACACTACCAGAGAAGTATATAAATGCCGTTACAGCAGTCTCAGGGAGCGGTCCAGCCTTTATAGCCTTTTTCTTAGAGTGCATGATTAAGGCAGGTGAAAAAATGGGTCTTGGTCCTGATACAGCAAGGGAGCTTGCCATTCAGACACTGATAGGGACTGCTAAGATGATTGAATCAGGGATGTCTCCTGAGAAGGTCAGGGAGATGGTAACATCGCCAGGGGGTACGACAGAGGCAGGTCTTAAGGCCTTTGAGGAAAAAGGTCTCAATGATGTAGTATATTATGCATTGAAAGAGGCCCTTGATAGGGCAGAAGAACTCGGACAACCAAATCAGGGTCCCTAAAAATTCGCAGAATTTTTGGGGTAGCCATAGGAGGTATCGTGTTCATCTTAGGTAATTTATTGCTTGCCGTAGCCAATGTCCTTGATATTGCCCTGACTGTTTACATGTGGGTGATCATTGTTTCAGCCCTTATAAGCTGGGTCAATCCTGATCCCTACAATCCTATTGTAAGGTTTCTTTATAGCGTAACAGACCCTGTACTGAGGCCCATAAGAAATATCATAGGATACAGGCTCGGGCCAATAGATATTTCCCCATTAATAATCATCCTCATTATCGTCTTTATCAAGAAATTCTTCATCACCTCTCTCTTTGACTTAGGTTACAAACTAAAGGGAGGGTTGCCATTATGATAGGAGGAGGTAAGATATGAGAATAACGCCTCTCGATATTCAGCAGAAACAATTTCCGATGAAATTCAGAGGTTTTGATGTGGAGGAGGTCTATGCCTTCCTTGAGGTAGTAAGGGAGGAGATGGAGGATCTACTGAGGGAGAATGCCTCATTGAAGGAGCAGCTTTACAGGGCAGAGAGCCAGATAAAGGAGTACAGGGATATGGAGACCACCCTGAGGGAGACCCTGATGACAGCCCAGCAGATGGTAGAAGAATACAAGACAAACGCCCGAAAAGAGGCTGAATTGCTGATAAGAGAGGCTGAATTAAAGGCTGATGCCCTATTGAAGGAGGCACAGGAAAAGGTCGTTAAGATACATGAGGATATTGTTGATCTTAAAGGCATCAGAAGGCATTTCAAGGAAGAGGTAAAGAGGCTGATTGAGAGTCACCTCAGGATGCTTGAATTCGACTCTGAGAGAGAGTCCGAGGGTGAAAACCCCGCTAATAGCCAGTAGGGAACAAGGAATGAGGCTGACTAATGGCTGAAGAGGAGAAAATTACACATTGAGCAGTGAGAGGTTTAATGCACCCAAGGGGGTTCAGGATATATTTCCTCCTGATGTATATTTATGGCAGAGGATCGAATCTATCTCCCGCCAGACATTCTCTCTTTATGGTTTTCAGGAGATAAGACCTCCCATCATTGAATATACTGGAGTCTTTGCAAGGAGCATAGGAGAGTCAACCGATATAGTTGAAAAGGAGATGTACACCTTTTCTGACAGGGCTGGCAGGAGCATAACCCTGAGACCTGAAGGGACCGCCTCTGTTGTAAGGGCATACATAGAACACCACCTCTACAACCTTCCGTCTCCTCAAAAGTTCTTTTATTCAGGACCGATGTTCAGGTATGAGAGGCCACAAAAAGGACGGCTCAGACAGTTTTATCAGATAGGTGTTGAGGCCTTTGGCATTGCATCCCCTGAGATGGATGCAGAGGTTATATCAATGTTACACCTCTTGCTTGAAAGGATTGGGTTAATAAACCTCCATTTTGAGATAAATTCCCTTGGTTGCGAGAGATGCAGGCCTTCTTATAGAAAGGCCCTCATGGATTTCTTCTCAGAAAGGGTAGAAGAGTCTTGCCCTGACTGCAAAAGGAGGTTCAACCTGAATCCCCTCAGACTGCTTGACTGCAAGGTGGAGAGATGCATTGACCTGAGAAGGGGTGCCCCAGAGATAATAAACTATCTCTGTGATGACTGTAAAAGGCACTTCGACGATCTGGTCACGCTGCTTGGCATAATGGAGATACCCTTCAGGATTAACCCTGAGATGGTGAGGGGTCTTGATTATTATACAAGGACAACCTTTGAGGTAACCGCAGAGGGTCTTGGTGCCCAGAAGGCTGTTGCAGCAGGTGGAAGATATGACAGGCTTGTCAGGGATTTTGGTGGTCCTGATGTCCCAGGGATAGGGTTTGCCTTAGGCATGGAAAGGATCGTCCTCTTGCTAAAGGATAGAGGCGAGATGATCCATCATGTCCCTGATCTCTTTATAGCTACCCTTGGCAGGGAAGCCTTAAAGGAAGGGTTATTGATAGGAGACAGGCTCAGGAAAAGGGGACTGTGGGTAGAGGTGAACCTTGAGGATTCCTCTTTAAAGAGTCAGTTGCGAAAGGCAGATAGACTCTCTGCCAGATTTGTATTTATAATAGGAGAAGAGGAGCTAAGATCGGGGAGGATTAAATGGAGGGATATGAACAAAAAAACCCAGGGCGAGGTAGCACGGGACGATATGGGGAGTTTCTTAGAGATTATTCAGGCCTCTACCTTTCCTTCATAATTGCAGTTATAGCCATATTAATCTCAAGACTGCATCAATCCCTTGATCCCCTCGTCCTTTCCATCATCTCAGGGATGCTACTTTCTAATATCCTCTCAAGAAGGGACTTCCTGGTTAGGGGAGTGGATATTATGCTTCGTCTGTTTTTGCCCATCGGTATAGCTCTGTACGGGAGTCAGTTAAACTTAAGTGATGGTCTTGATTTTACCAGGTGGATCATAATACTTACTATCTTCCTTAGCACCTTTTTGATAACCACCATTATCTCTCAAGCCTTTGGCCTATCAAAAAGATTAAGCATACTCCTTGCCTCAGGGCTTTCTATATGTGGTGCCTCTGCAATAGCGGTTATATCGCCCATTGTAAGGGCAAAAAAGGAAGAAACCTCAATCTCTCTCATAGTCATAATGATCATTGGCCTGACCTCCATAGTCTTTTATCCCATGTTAAACGATCTCCTGGGGTTAAAGACCAGGGAATTCACGCTCATTGCTGGCACAACAATCCCGATGATTGGACAGGTAAAGGTGACGAGCCTTCAGGTGGCAGGCATGGAGGGGCTTTCTGAGGCCCTTAGATACAAACTGATCAGGGTTTCGATGTTACTCTTCTTGGTAATAGGGGTTGCGATGCTATTCAGGGAGGAGGGAAAAGGTCTCCGTTTTCCATGGTTCATGCTCATCTTTGTGGGGCTCGCTATAACTACAAACATGATTGAGGGATTATCAAAACTGAGGGCAACACTTCAACCCTGGAGCACATTCTGCCTTTCCTCGGGTCTTGCTGCCATAGGGCTGTCTGTGGATTTCGATTCCATAACAGTTGAGGGAACTCGACCCTTATTTTCGAGTTTAATATCCTGGGGTTTGATCCTTACAGGTATCATAGTTTTTTTGAGGCTATTGAATGTTTAGGGACAGGCTTATATACAGGCTTTTCTTAATGCTTCTCTTAGTTT
>JBBIPQ010000125.1:0-4598 GCA_037442785.1 Nitrospirota bacterium | reverse complement strand
TATCACAACCGATGATGCCTTCATTGAGGGAAGGATCCATATGGTGGCATCAAAGATAAACGGAACTGTTAAGGCAGTGTATGTTAGAGACAACCAGTCTGTCAAAAAGGGAGACCTTCTCATGGAGATAGACCCAATTGATTATGAGATAAAGGTCAGCGAGGCATTATCAGGTCTTGAGGCAGAACAAGCCAAACTCTCAGAGATAGAGGCAAGGATCGAGGTATCTAAGAGGCAGTTATCCGAGATAGTTGCAGCAATAGAAACAGCAAAGGCTAATCTCGCCCTTCAGGAGGCAACCCTTAATCAAGCAGAAAGGGAATTTAAGAGGGCAGAGGAACTTTACAGAGAGGAGATCATCCCAAAGGAGAGGTATGAAAGGGCCGAGACATCCTACAGGGTGGCTATCGCTCAGGTCAGGGCAGCAAAAGAGCAACTTAGGAGGGCAGAGATGAACCTCCAATCCCAGCAAGCCATCGTGATTCAGGCAGAGGCTGCAAAGAAGACACAATACTCGGCCACAAGGCAAAAAGAGGCATTGCTTAAAGAGGCAGAACTGAATAGGAGCTATACAAGGATATACTCACCCTCAGACGGCTACATAACAAAGAAATCTGTGGAGATCGGAAACCAGATCAGGGCTGGACAGCCACTAATGGCAGTAGTTCCTCTGAATGATATATGGATAGTTGCAAATTACAAGGAGACACAATTGGAAAAGGTGAGGCCAGGACAGAGGGTAAGGATAAAGGTTGACGCATATCCTGGAAAGGTATTCTGGGGAAAGGTGGACAGCCTGATGGCTGGCACAGGTGCGGTATTTTCTTTATTCCCTCCAGAGAATGCAACCGGCAATTATGTAAAGGTTGTCCAGAGGATACCTTTAAAGATCGTCCTTGATGGTGATACAGACCCGCAACATCTGTTGAGAATCGGGATGTCCGTGGTCCCTACGGTTATAGTAAAGTAAGACCTATCAATCCCTGTAATAGGATGACTTAAACCGGTCCGGATAAAAGGGCTTGAGCCTCACAACCTTACATTCAGGCAACTGATTCTTTATATCCTCTTCAGAGACCCTCTGGTCGTATCCAAGGGCGACCACATCAGGAGAAAGGTCCTGAAGTATAGCAAATATGCTCTTATTCAGATTACCCAGTATTACCGCATCAGCTATGCCCGTCTGTTCAACGCTGAGCCTTCTACAGTTTTCATCATGATCAGGCCTTCTGCCCTTAATCCTCTGAACGGTCTCATCCCTTGCAACAATAACTATAAGCTCGTCTCCAAGTTCAGCAGCCTGTTTAAGAAAGCTTATGTGGCCTGGATGAAGGTGGTCAAAGGTACCGGCACAGACAACCCTTATCCCCATGATTCAGTCCGAAAGAACCTTTGCATATTCTATAGTTATGGCTGCCTGTTCAGATAAGGCTGTTGCAAAATCTATCTCTTCCTGATTGAAGACCCTGTGTTTTTTGGAAAGTATCCTTATAACCCCTATTATCTCATCCCTGAAAGACATGGGTACAACGAGCATGCTGCATATACCCTCTTCACGAGCCTCATCCCTGTATACTATCCTTGGGTCAGAAGGGACATCATATATTGACACAGGGATTCCCCTTAGTGCCTCGGCAACGCTCCTTTCCGCATCCACAGGGCCTTTATTCAGGTATCTCTCGCTTAGACCATAAGAGGCAACAAGATCAAGCACCTTCCTCTCGGGGTTGAGAAGCCTTATTGTCACAGCATCAACCTGCATAGCCTCCGCAATCCTTCTGACAATGAGGTTCAGTATCTCCTGAAGGGTCATAGCAGAACTTACTGCCTTTGCAATCTCCTGAAGAGCCTTTAAATAGACCGTCTCCTTATATTTTTTCTCATACATACGGGCATTATCTATAGCAGTGCCACACTGCTCAGCAAGGGCAGCAGCAAAATCTATGTCTTGCTGGCTGAAATGCCTTGGTCTGTCCGTAAGTAATCTGAGTATGCCTATCACCTTACCCCTGGCTATTATCGGCAAGGTTAACATACTCCTTATCCCCTCCTCTTGAGCCTCCTTCCTGTAGAAGACCCTTGGATCTGTCGTGACATCATATATAGCAACAGGTCTTTCCTGTAATGCCTCCTTTATATTCTGCTCCATATCAACAGGTCCTCTGCTGAGGTACCTATCACTGAGTCCATAAGCAGCAACGAGGTCAAGCCTTGTGCCTGTCTCATCAAGCAGCCTTATGGTTGCTGCCTTCAGGTCCATAACCTCAGGCAATTTCCTTACTATCATATTAAGGACCTCATCGGGGTTAAGGGAGGAACTTATCAACCTGGTTACCTCCTGGTAAACCCTCAAATACTCCCTCTCCTTTGTAATGGCCCTTTCAAAGGTCCTGGCATTTACTATTGCAATAGCAGCCTGTTCAGCAATAGCTGTAACAAACTTCAGGTCCTCCCCAGAATACTCAACAGGCTCAGCTGTATACATCCTCAAAACCCCTATGACCTCCTTCCCAGAGCGCAGAGGGATTGACAGTATACTCCTTATACCTTCATTGATCGCATCATTCCTGTATCTTGCATTTTCATCCGCAGTTATATCATAGATAGATACAGGCTTGCCAGCAAGGGCATCCCTTATACTTCCATCAAACTCTACAGGCCCTTTATTGGCATATCTCTCGCTCAGGCCGTGATATGCAACAAGCTCAAGCTGGTTGGTCTCCCTTTTTAAGAGTCTCAGAGAGCTTGCCTTCACATTCATCACCTTGACAACATTTGTCACGATGAGATTTAAAACATCCTTCAGGGTGATGCTGGAGCTTATGGTCCTACATATGCTCTGGTAACTCTCAAGATAGATCCTCTTGGTAAATATCTTCTCCGCACAGATAGGACATATAGAATGGGTAAAATCCCCGAATCCTGATCTGGAAAGATATATCTCGATCTCCTCCCATGCTCCCTCATCTGTCCTTATCTTCTTACACCAGCCACATATAGGTATCAAATTGTCCATTTTTAATTTTAAGATTTTTGATATTTATTATTCAACAACCCCGTCGGTTTTCTTGACAATAGCTTTATGTTTAATATAGAGTATCACTGTATGATACGGATAATACCCCTGATTCTAAGCCTTGTCATACTGACATCTATCCCTTCTGAAGGATATGCTAAGACAGATACCATATATATCGGAATACTTCCTTATTACGCCCCTGACAAGATATGGCTCTTTTATAAACCCTTCATAGCCTATCTCAATAAGGCAACAGGACTTAGATGGGATTTGCGATTGTATCACAACTACGATGCAATGATTGAGGGAGTGTGTAAAGGGGAAGTCTCAATAGCTTATCTTGGTCCAAACCCTCTCGGCATTGCCTATGAGCGATGTAAAATAAAACCTTTACTTGTGGCCCTTGGAGAAGATGGCAAGCCCTATTATAGATCCGTTATATTTACAATTGATAAAGGGATAAACTCTTTAAAAGAACTGAAAGGCAAGACCTTTGCCTTTGGAGACAAGGACTCGACATCATCATACATTATCCCCAGAAAGATCCTGGAAGACAATGGAATAACAATGCAGATGATAAGACCCCTCTTTTTGAAAAGCCATGAAAAGATCATAGAGGCTGTCATGAGAAATGAAGCAGTCGCAGGAGCAACTAAGGTCTCGGTATTTGGAATATTTAAAGGATCAGGACTTAAGGCCTTGCTGACCTCAGAGCCTTTACCTAACCATGCCTTCTGCTCTTCAGGGGCCGACAGGGATACAGAAGAAAGATTTAAAAAGGTGTTACTCAGGCTTAAGCCATTAAATCAAAAAGATAGGGCTATCATGCAAAAATGGGACCCTGAGATACGTTATGGATTCGCAATCCCCCCTGATGATTATATTGAGAGGGCATTAAAACTTCACGAACTGTCTAAGAAATATAATGATTGATAGAAACAGCATAAGATTAAGAGTAATCAGCCCGCTTATTATATTCATCCTGATCATAATGCTCTCCCTTCTTGTAATCGGTTATAGTGTATCCAGGAATGTGTTCAGTGAATACTATAAATATTTAATATCAACCCATCGTTCAGAGATAAAGAAGATTATAGACACCGCAATAAACGAACTGATGACTTCCCAACTCTTAAACAATAAAACAGTGAAGGAGGCAAAGAAGAAGGCTCTAATCGAAGAAATAAAGAGATACTGGGTTGATAGTAACATTGATGGATATATAAAAACATCTGGTGGGATAATCCATTCATCCCTTGACAATAAATCGATTAAATCCCTTGAGCCATATCTTCCCGAGGAAGGGTATTTCAATGTTGAAAAGGCCCTTTACCATATTGGTGGTTTTGTAATAAACATACCTTTATGGGATCTCAAGGTGGTATCCATCGAAAAGCCACTTATACCATTTGTATATCTCCTGTCAAAGGATAAAGCCACTGCCCTGATGGTTCCGACAATAGGGTTCAGCTATTTATTGATACTTATAATCACCTTTACTGTCCTGAGGAAAAACCTCCATAATCCCTTAGGAGCCATTATCTCTGACCTGAGGGGAAAGAGAGAGATAAGGAAGACA
>JBBIPQ010000124.1:0-4744 GCA_037442785.1 Nitrospirota bacterium | reverse complement strand
AGGTTAATCTCTGCTTATGCAGAGTTTAACCTCTACAACCTCGGCATGTCTACCCAGCCTACACATTGATTGTGTCCATGCCTAGAGGGGTACAGTATACGGTACTCTACCTCGTTGCCTTCGGGATCGGCCTCAGTACCTATCTAAAAGAGATAAATGGAATCCCCTATATAAAATTCATTGCCCCTGGTATAGTGGCTTCATCTTCAGCCTTTGCAGCAACATATGAATGTACTTATGGGACATATGTGAGGATGCATTATCAGAAGACCTTTGATGCGATCCTTGCCACACCAGTGAGCCTTAATGAGCTTATACTCGGAGAATTACTCTGGGGAACGACTAAGAGCCTCATCTACGGAACCATAATAATATCTGTCATAACCGCTGGAGGCCTTGTGGATTCCTGGATGATAGCCTTTGCTACAGTCTTTGTCTTTCTCACCGGGATCATATTTTCTGAGATCTCCATTATAGCTGCAGCAACAGTCCCCGGGATTGACTCCTTTAACTATTTCTATACCCTTTTCATGACGCCCCTTTTTCTGTTTTCAGGGATATTCTTTCCCGTTGAAAATCTTCCTGGATTCATAACCACCATTGCAGCCTTTAACCCCCTTTATCATACAGTAGAGGCTATCCGGGCACTTGCAACAGGAAACCTTAAAGACATAGCCCTTCATACCCTATGGCTCTTTATGGTGAGCCTTATCATTCTGGTATTTCCATTTAAATTAATGAAAAAGAGGATAATAAGATAATCAGAGAGTCACTCCTTGTAAATATTAGATAAGGTCTAAGGCAAAGGGGTTTTCCCTCTTTTCTTCACCTATTGTGGATTCAGGGCCATGACCCGGAAGAACCTTTGTCTCTTCAGGCAAGGCCATCAATCTATTAAAGGAGTTCTTCAATTGATTCATGTCACCACCGTAAAAATCTGTCCTTCCCACTGATCCAGCAAAGAGAGTATCCCCTGTTAACACCAAACCTTCACCATAAAGACAAATACCCCCTGGACTGTGTCCAGGGGTGTGAAGAACCATAAAATTCAGGTCACCCGCCTTGATATTATGTCCTTCAGAGACAAATATATCAGGGTCAGGGAGATCCTCAACCTCATAGCCCCAGAAGGCTGCCATGTCTCGAGCAGCCTGGTATATTTCCAGTTCATCCTTATGAATCAATACCTTAGCACCTGTCGCATTCTTCAGATCAGGTACAGCTCCAACATGGTCAAAATGACCATGGGTACATATAATATAATCAATAATGAGCCCATTGTTCTTTATCACCTCTATTATACGATCAGGCTCGTCTCCGGGATCAATGACAATGGCATTGCCCTTCTCGTTACCAATAATGTAGCAATTTACCTCTAATGGACCAACAACAAGGCGTTTTATAAACATCTTTCCTCCCACTATTTTAAAAAATACCAGATTTATGGTAAATTTCAAATAGAAATTCTAAATCAATCAACTCTGGTATTTTATATTAACAGTTTGGAGGATATTATGCACAAAGGGATCAGAAAAAAGATAGGGGAATTACTTATTCAAGAGGAATTGATAAACCCCATTCAACTTAAGGAGGCCTCAAGGGTTCAGTCCCAGTTTGGGGGGTGTCTGTGTTCGACTCTGGTCGAACTTGGTTATATAGGTATTGATAAGGCCTTGGAAATGTTAAGCAGGCAGATAGGATTCCCTGGCATAGATCTTTACAAAACAGAACTACAGCCCCAGGCTATAAAGATCCTATCCGTTAAGAAGATGAAGGAGTATAGAGCAGTGCCGGTCAGGATCTCCGAGAATGGTGTTACCCTGGCAATGGTTAATCCAAGGGATATTGCTGCTATAAGCGATGTGGAATTCCGTTCTGGTGTTCCTGTAAGGCCTGTTCTTGCACTCCACACGCAGATAATATCAGCAATTAAGCTCATCGAGTCGAAGGGAGAGGAGATAAATGAACCTATAAAGGGAGAAGAGATCAGGGCATTAAAAGGTCAGTTAAAGATAGGTTCAACAAGCATCTCTCTAAAAGAACTCCTTATTACACTGGTCAAAGAAAATGCCACGGATCTCTTAATATCAGCGGGCGTACCTCCGTGTCTGAAAAAGCATAATGAGATAAAGAGGCTTCCCTACTCGGCGGTAACCCCTGAACAGGCAAACCATTTCGCAATGGAACTGATGACAACGGAACAGAGAAAAGAATTCGCAATTTCAAAGGAACTTGACTTTGCTGTAACATTTCCTGATATAGGTAGGTTCAGGGTAAATCTCTTCAAACAAAGGGGATCTGTATCAATATCGATCAGGTACATAGTCGAGATAATCCCCCAACTGGAAGAACTCGGATTGCCCCAGTGGATTGAGGACTATGCCTTAAAACCACAGGGTCTTATATTGATTACAGGTCCAGTAGGTCACGGTAAGACAACCACCCTTGCTGCAATGGTAGATATTATTAATACAAAGAGAAAATGCAATATTATAACGATCGAAGACCCGATAGAGTATCTTCACAAACATAAGGCGAGCAATGTTAACCAGAGGGAGGTAGGGGTAGATACAGAGTCCTTTCATTCTGGATTGCGTCGCATCTTCAGACAGTCTCCAGATGTAATAGTAATAGGAGAGATGAGGGATTTGGAGAGTTTTTCCATAGCCCTTCAGGCTGCTGAGACAGGCCATCTTGTTATGAGCACTCTTCACTCAAATACAGCAACATCTACGATTGAAAGGATTATAGATATATTTCCTGCATATCAGCAACAACAGATAAGGGTTCAGCTTGCTGAAAATTTCCTCCTTGTCTTGAATCAGCGTTTAGTACCATTAAAGGATGGTTCAGGAAGGGTCCTTGCGTATGAGAAATTGATAAATACCTACAGGGTTAGAAACCTGATAAGGGAAGGGAAGGTCCATCAGATAAGGACCCTTTTGCAACAATCAACTGATGATTTTCTATCAATAGATCATAGCCTTGCTAAATTATACCAGAATGGAAAGATTACCTATGAGACAGGCCTGAAGTTCTGTGATAACCCATCATATTACAATGTACTTACAGGGAGGTAGAAAGGTTATAATATCCTATGTTTAAAACCTTTTTCCTGAACCTATCCCTTAACAAGAAACTTATCCTGATGATGCTTTTTCTGAGCTTTATACTGCTTACCATATTATTTTTTCTTTACTGGCAATCTGAGAAGGCACTCCTTAATCAGCTCGCAAGCCAGACAGCAGAACTCTCAAAGGCTATACAGATAGGAGTGGAGGAGGTGACGGGGTCCGGATCAACCGATGAGATGAGACTTGCTCAATACCTGAAGAACCTCAATGCAAAAGGCGTAAAGGAGATATCTATTATCAGTAATACTGATGAGATCATAGCAAGTACCAATCCTGCCAAGATAGGGTCACCTGTCAGCCCGAAGAAAAAGGAATTGATAATCAAGGCAGAACTGGGAGATCCTGTCTCAAAGGAAGGCAAAGCTTATAATGTTATACTGCCTGTTGTGGCTGGTGATGCCCATTATGGATATATCCATCTGAGGATAAATGCTGAGGATATTTCTGCGCTACAGAAGGATAATTTTATAAGAAGGGCCCTCGCTGCCCTGTCTGTCTTTGCCATCGGTATAGTTATAGCAGTATTATTATCGCTGAAATACACAGAACCGATTAAGGAAATCGTCATGGCTGCAAAGAAAGTGGCTGGTGGGGATCTGGATGTAGTCCTTCCAGCAAGTCGTAAGGATGAGATAGGGGAACTGACAGAAAGTTTTAACTTCATGGTAAGACGCCTGAAGGAAAACAAGGAGATAGAGGAAAGGCTGAGGGAGGCTGAACACCTTTCTGCGGTCGGTCAGCTTGCCAGGAGTATCGCCCATGAGATAAGGAATCCCCTCAATTTTATAAATCTCAGCATAGATCACATAAAGGATTGTTATAGTCCTGCCAGAGACGAGGATGCCCGGAACTTTCAAAGCCTTATAGGGAGCATCAAACAGGAGATACACAGACTCAATAAACTCGTCAACGATTTCCTCGATTATGGAAGACCCCTGAGATTAAACAGACAGTCTATAGATGCAGAAATCCTCTTCAAAGAAGTGATAGAGATAATTAATGCAAAGGCATCATCCGAAGGTATAGCTATTGAAAAAAATCTAAAGTTTCTACCAAAGATATTTGCGGATTCTGAATTGATCAAGACATGCCTATTCAATGTAATAATAAATGCCTTTCAGGCTATGCCCGATGGAGGAACTCTCACATTAGAGACAGAGAAAGAAAATAACAGGTTTGCAATCACTGTAAGTGATACTGGAAAGGGAGTGCCAGGGGAAAACATATCCAGGGTCTTTGATCCCTTTTTTTCAACAAAGCCAACAGGTCTCGGTCTGGGACTTGCCATTACAAAGAGGATCATAGAGGACCACGGAGGTACAATAGAATTCTATAGCACAGAAGGCAAAGGTAGTAAGGTGGTTATTAAGTTGCCTTTAAATGATATGAACATGGCTCCATTATCAACATAAATATACTGGATCACTGCTGTTTAAAATAAAGTGACAGAGGTTATTTTAATGGGCATAAGACCTCAAAAACACAAAAGAAAGCGGGCACCCAAAAAATCAAAGATTTTTTGGGGACCCCAGTAGCGACGGGATTTTATTTAAAGATAGGATGAGGTTATGAATGTCTTTTGAGATTATTTTATGGTGATAATAGGTCAT
>JBBIPQ010000123.1:0-5063 GCA_037442785.1 Nitrospirota bacterium | reverse complement strand
TATCAGCATATCCCGCTCCGCCTCAAGTGCCCCATTTATAAGCTTCTGCCGAAATACCCTAACCGCCTCCTCTTGAGCTTCCCAAAAATCATTAATGCTATTGTACTCCTTCCATAAGTCTGTTACACTTAATCTCGTCAGTTCTTTCTCTGACATGGGTGTATCCTTCTTTCTTTTCGTTCCTTAATATAACAATGGAGTATACACCCTACTATTACCCCAAAAAATCTTTGATTTTTTGGGGACCCCTTTCTTTTTCTTACTTCAAGATTTTACACAAAAGATTTTACACTACCAGATAAAGGTGGAACAATTATTAATCCTTCAGAGTCTTCCTCTGGGGAAGCAGTAGGCAAGAGTTTAGATTTTTGTGGAAGACATCTTCCTACTCCTCAAGATGCTGCTTCAATGGGATTTGACCCAGGTAGAATTATTGACCCTGCAAATCGTGACTGGACGGGAAGGATCGAACAGCGTGGAACTGAAAGGACCCTTACATGGTCAAAAACGGTCTCAGGAAGAGAGAATGTTAGAGTTGAGTATACTTACAAAGACGGAGAATTAGTTGCGATTAACTATGAAATTTTTGACAAGAAAGGCTACAAGATTGGCTTCGCTTCTTATGATGCAAAAACTGGAACTGTGGAGGCTAAAAGGTTGAAATAAACTGAGAAGGCAAGAAAGGGAAAAAGTTTATCTTCAACAAAAGAAATATTTCTGAAACATTTCTTTTACGTCTTGACCAATTACTCATTGTTTGATATAGTTTTGATATAGTAAGGATTACTGGAGGTAAGGAGATGCCTACTGTTGAAGAAAGGGTTGACACTCTTGAAAGCTTACTTGGACAGTTTATTGTTCACCATGATGTTGCCTTAAGAAGATTAGAAGCTCAGGTAGAGAAGGTAGATATTCAGGTTGAGAGGTTAGAGAAAGAGATGAGGGAGTTCAAAGTTGAAATGAGGGAGTTCAAAGAGGAGATGAGGGCCTTCAGGGATGAATCTGAAAAGGACAGAAAGGCGCTTCATGAGGAGATGAGGGAGTTCAAAGAAGAAATGAGGGTCTTCAGGGATAAGATGGACAGAAACATCGAGGAGATGAAAGAGGAAAGCAAGAGGAAGAACAGGGAGTGGAGCAACCTTGCAAAGAAGATGGGGACCATTGTTGAGGACCTTATCGCACCAGCCTTAAGACCAGTTCTCAGCAAGTATTTCAATTGTGAAGTATCAATGGAAGGTCAGAGGATGTTCAGGCGGAGAAACGGGGAAGACTACGAAATAGATGCAATAGCAGTCTGTGATGACAGGGTCTTTATGGTGGAGGCTCGCTCTACTCCGAGATTTGATGACATAAAGGAGATTAAGGAAAAGAGTGAGAGGTTTTTTGAATTTTTCCCGGAGCATAAGGGTAAGGAATTGGTAGTCATCTTTGGCAGCATAACCTTTCCTCAGAATGTCATCAGACAGGCAAGCAAGAAGAGGATATATGTCCTTGCCTGGAGGGAATGGGAGTATATGGATATATTGAATTTTGAGGAGGTATCAAAGGCTAAACGAAGGTAGGCTATAGCCTTTTGCCTATTAAAAGGATGACTACATCTGTTTTTAAGAAATTAAAGCAGAAATGGACGGTAGGGGAGTCGAACCCCCGACCTCCAGAGTGCGATTCTGGCGCTCTCCCAGCTGAGCTAACCGCCCTATCATTATCTGTTTTCTATCCCTGCCTCTGATTGTTTTGCCACAACAACGAGGGTATAATTATTTATATCAAGGTATTTCCTTGCAATCCTTATTATATCATCCTTTGTGACAGATTTTATGTACTCAGGGTATCTGCTGATATAATCATGGCCGAGATTGTAGTATTCCACTGCCACGAGCATATCTGCAATCTTTTTGTTTGTATCAAACCTTCTTGGAAAACTACCGGTAAGATAAGCCTTTGCATCTTCTAATTCTTGATCTGAAACCGGTTCAGTTTTTATACGATCAATCTGTTTGATGATCTCATCTATTACCTTATTGGCTGAAGCATTCTTTGTTTGAACACTTACATAAAAATATCCGCCTTCCTTCCTGGCATCAAAGAGGCTGTGTATGTCATAGGCAAGACCCATTTCATCCCTGATGGACTGCATTAGTCTTGATGAGAAACCTCCTGCACCCAATATATAATTCATTACGGAGACGGCATAGTAATCCGGGTCTTCCCTTTTGATTCCACTGTGGCCAACGAGAATGTTTGCTTGTGTGAGGTCTTTATCAATCAATATGACCTTCTTTTTTCTTTCAGTTGATATCTCTTTTTTTGAATCCAGTATCTCCTTGGCTTCCCATGTCCCTAAGTATCTTTCTATTATCTCCTTGAGTTCGTAATCTGTTAAATCTCCCACTACAGAGAGGATTGAATTGTTTGGCCTGTAATATTCAAAGTGGAATCTTATGAGATCATCCCTTGTTATCTTATTGATTGTCTCTTCCGTACCTGTAACGAGTCTACCATAAGGTTGATCTCCATAAATAGCCTTTGTGAATTCTCGATTTGCTACGAAAGATGGGTCCTCCTCGCTCTGCTTAAGGTTTCCTATGATCAGTTCCTTTTTTCTCTTTATCTCATCCTCTGAAAATGATGGGTTAAGGATAATGTCTGAGAATATCTCAAATCCTTTTTCTATATCCTTCTTCAGTACCGAGAGATTAACTGTAGAGAAATCGCTATCGGTGGATGTATCGAGACTCGCACCTATAAATTCTATTTCCTCGCTTATATCACTTGCCTTTCTCTTCTTTGTGCCTTCCATAAGCAAGTCTGAGGTAAGATTTGCAAGACCCGCTTTCTCAGCAGGCTCATTAAATGGACCTGCCTTAATTAAGAGGGAAACTGTTACGATCGGCAGATTATGCCTTTCCACATGTAAGACCGTAAGGCCATTTGGTAAAACCGTTCTCTTTACATCAAGTGCAAAAGACTCACCATAAAGGAACAAAATGGAAAGGCAAATAGTAAATAGCCAGCAAAATATAGTCAGTAGCCTTTTCATCTCAAATCCTTAACAGGTATCAGTATTCCCACTAGCCTGTTATCCTCATTTAGATATTTTTTTGCTACCCGCTGAACATCCTGTGGAGTAACCCTTCTTATGCCCTCCAGGTACCTATCCTTTAGCCTCCAGTCACCAAGGATCTCAAATTTCCCTGTGATCATGGCTTGCATATAAAGAGAGTCCTGACTGAAGATGAAAAAGGATTCTATCTGGTTCTTTGCCTTCTGAATCTCTCTTTCCGAAGGGAGATTATCCTTTATCTTTTCTATCTCATCGTACAGGGCCTTCTCAACCTCTTTGATATCTTGACCAGGAGATGGAGTTGCCCACAGGAAGAACAGAAAAGGGTCTATGTACATCCCACTATAATCAGAACCAGCCTCAAGGGCTATCTTCTTTTCATAAACGAGGGATCTGTAGAGGCGTGAACTCTTACCACCTGAAAGGATGGTGCTTAATACATCCAGGGCATAGCTGTCCTCATGGGGGATGCTCGGGGTATGGTATGCAGCCATGATATAGGGCATCTCAGCCTCTTTTTTAAAGGTGAATCTTCTTTCACCTCTCTGCTGGGGCTCTATCGTGATCGAACTGACAACCTTTTTTATGGAAATCCCTGGACTGTCCTCTTTTCCCGTATCACCGATGTTACCAAAGGAATTTTTAATCTTTTCTATGACTTCGTCTGCCCTGACATCTCCAGCTATAACTATGAAGGCATTGTCTGGTCTATAGTTTCTATCGTAAAATTCCCTTAAATCCTCAACCTTCATATTTGAAAGGTCAGACATCCATCCTATTACAGGGTTTCTGTAAGGGTGTGCCATTATGGCTAAGGCAATAACCCTTTCAAAGAGGGAGTTTTGCGGGTCATCTTCATACCTCAGCCTTCTCTCCTCCATAACCACATCCCTCTCAGACAGGGTCTCCTTTGGATCAAGGATGAGGTTTCTCATCCTGTCAGATTCAAGGTCTATCGCTATACCGATACGATCAGAGGAGAGGGTCTCAAAGTACATGGTATAATCCCTGGTGGTCATTGCGTTATCAATCCCACCATTTCTCTGGATGATCTTTGAGAATGTCTTTGGCCCATACTTATGAGTGCCCTTAAACATCATGTGTTCGAGGAGATGACTCAAGCCGGTCTTCCCAGATATTTCATTCCTTGATCCAACCCTGTACCATATCTGAAAGGTTGCAATTGGTACCTTATGGTCTTCAATAATTATGATCTTCAGGCCATTGTTAAGATTAAACTCCCTTGTTTCTCCATAACCCGAAAGAGGTAAAAGTATAAGGATAAATATAATCAATGCCCTCAATATCATTGCCATAGTATTAAATATAACAAAAAGACATTGAGGCTTACAACTGTTCAAATTGCCTTTTATAGTTACTTAAAATTAAGAATAATCTTCAGCAAATTTTGAGATAGCCTTATTCCATCCATCAGGCCCTATCCCTTCTGCCCTGATGAGATTGGGGATGTCTATTCTATGGTCATAACTTCCATCAGGCTTCTGAACGATTATCGGGAGATCAACCTTTTCCAGCATCGGTATGTCATTGGGACTATCACCTATAGCAATGGTGATGATCTCTCCATGGTTCTTTTTGTATAGGTCAATCAGGATTTCTGTAGCTCTTCCCTTATCACTATTTCCAAGGATGTGAAAGAACCTTCCCTGTGTATAATTAAATCCTTTCGCCTTAATGGATTCAAAGATAAAGGGCTCATCAAAATCCCTTTCTTTTGCCATCCTTGCCTCGTGGATGCTCATGTTAGCAATGTTTGCAAGTTCCTCAGCTGTCATATCGCCGAAGCCTCTGACATTAAAACCCTCCTCCTGTAAATCTTTTATCGCCATTCTCAGATCAGGATATCTTACCCCGAGAGTGATAATTTGATAATCCTTTTCTTCCATGACTCCAGACCCTGAAGCCAAAACCCCAGAGCCAAAATAACCTTTTGGTATAAATATTCCTCCACCGTTTTCTGATATAAATGGATGACGAT
>JBBIPQ010000122.1:0-5231 GCA_037442785.1 Nitrospirota bacterium | reverse complement strand
CTCCTGGGCATTAACAGAAAAAACAAAGGCAAGGTTTATAACTATCGCAAAGAAAACGATTGTTCTACCCATATCTTCCCCCTGATTGAGAAAATTAAAACAGCGTGATAGTATAGCCTTATAATGTCATTTAAGTAAATAGGGTCTTCCCAAAATACTTCGTTTTTGGGGACCCCCTATTGCAAATGTGGGCACTATAATAATCAAGGTCAGTAAGTTATGTTCAGGCAAAAAGACTGGACAAAGATATGGAAACTTCTCAAGACACAGGTCCAGAATCTCCAGGCTCCTTGGCTTGAGGATATGGCATCAATGGAGAGGGACCCTTTTAAGATCCTGATCTCCTGCATCCTCAGTCTAAGGACTCAAGATAGGACCACGGGAAGGGCATCTGAAAGACTCTTCAGGCTTGCATCAAGGCCTGAGGATATGGCCAGACTTGATGTCAAGGATATTGAAAAGGCCATCTATCCTGTCGGTTTTTACAGGGTCAAGGCAGAAAGGATCAAGGAATTAAGTAAGACCTTAGTGGAAGAATATAACTCAAAGGTGCCTGATACTATTGAAGAATTACTGAGATTAAAGGGAGTCGGAAGAAAGACGGCAAACCTTGTCATAACACTTGGCTATCATAAATCAGGTATTTGCGTGGATACTCATGTTCACCGCATAACAAATAGGATCGGTATAGTAAAGACCAAAGGTCCTGATGAAACTGAAAAGAGACTGAAAGAGGTCTTACCTGAGAGATACTGGATTGAGCTGAATGGAATATTGGTTGCCTTTGGACAGGGGATATGTAAACCCATCTCTCCCCTATGCAGTAAGTGCTCAATCGAAAGATACTGCAAAAAGATAGGGGTTAAAAAGCACAGATAAGTTCTAACCTATCTTTTTCTTTTTCTCAAGGCTCTTCTTGAGCGCATCCATGAGGCTGACTACCTTTTCAACCTCCCTTTTAGGGGCTACCTTGACCTCCCTTCCCGCTATCTTTGCCCTGATCAGATCCATTAAAGCATCCCTGTACTCATCATGGTAAGAATCTATGTTAAACCGTCCTGTGAAGTGCCTGACCAGTTGATGGGCAAGGGAGAGTTCCTTTTGATCAAGGGTTACCTTCCGAGGTATGTTCAATGTCTCGGGCTTTGCAATCTCCTCTTGATAGAAGAGGGTCTGGAGTAAGAGTATGTCATGGTGGAGCCTTATGACCGCCACATGCTCCTTTTCCTTGAATGTGATCTTTGCGAGACCCGCCTTCTTTGATGCCTTCATTATCTCCCTGAGCAAGCAATAGGCCCTCTCTCCTCCCTCAACAGGCTCAAGATAATAAGACCTGTCGATATAAATCGGGGCTATCTCACCTTCGTCCACAAACCTGAGTACATCTATGCTCTTTGAGGTCTTAATAGGTATATTCTCCATCTCCTCAGCAGTTATTATGACAAACCTTCCCTTCTCATATTCATAACCATGGACGGTATCATCCCAGGCAACATTGGTCCTGCAGGTTGAGCAGTATCTCTCATAATGAAGGGGGGTGGAGCATTTTTTGTGTAAAAGGTGGAACTCGATATCCCTCCTGTGGGTTGCACCGTAAAGATTCACCGGAATATTAACAAGGGCAAAGCTTATATTGCCTTTCCATAAGGCCTTCATAGGTGCACCATCTCATAATTTTCCTGATGAAGCTTATTGTCTTCCTTAACGATGATCTTGACCCCATACTTATTCTCTATCTCCTCAATGCCAGCCCTTTCCTCATCAGATAGCAGTTCAGCAACAGAAGGATGGGCTGTTATAACAACCCTTTCTGCACCCTGTCTCGCCATCCTTGTAATCTTCCGGAAGATCTCATAGCATATGGTTCTTGGTGACTTTACATATCCCTTTCCCTCACAGTATGGACAGGACTCACAGAGAACCCTTCCAAGACTCTCCCTCACCCTTTTACGAGTCATCTGGATAAGGCCGAGTTCAGATATATGAAGGATCGTATTCTTTGCCCTGTCCTTCTTCATGGCATCCACGAAGGAATTAAAGACCCTTTCCCTGTTCTCTGCTCTCTCCATATCGATAAAGTCTATTATTATTATCCCTCCAAGGTTTCTCAACCTTATCTGGTAGGCGATCTCTTTGACTGCCTCAAGATTGGTCTTCAGTATGGTGTCCTCAAGGTCCTCCTTACCAACGAACTTTCCCGTATTAACATCTATGACGGTCATTGCCTCTGTTTGATCAATAACAATGTATCCACCTGATTTAAGCCATACCCTCCTTCCAAGTGACCTCGATATATCTAATTCAACGCCAAAGGCCTCAAAGATCGGCTCTATATCAGAATAGAATTCTATCTTTTCAAGCAACTTAGGAAAATATGTCCTTACAAACTCCTTTATCCTTTCAAATTCAGCCTCATCATCAATGACAAGCCTCTCAACATCCTGATTCATCAGGTCTCTAACACTCCTGAAGGCAAGGTCGAGGTCGCTGTAAAGAAGGGTTGGGGCTGAAACCCTGTCCCTCTTTCTTTGTATGTTCTCCCACAGTAGTAAGAGAAACTCAAGGTCCCTCCTGATCTCATCCTCTGTGCAGCCTTCACTTGCCGTCCTTATGATCATGCCGTAACCCCTTGGCCTTAATCCTTCAACAATTGACCTGAGCCTTGCCCTTTCAGCCTCATCAGAGATCCTCCTTGATATTCCAACATGCTCGACCCCTGGCATGAGAACAAGATAGCGTCCTGGCAGAGTGACATAGGTCGTTACCCTTGCCCCCTTGCTACCTATTGGATCCTTTGATACCTGAACAAGGACCTCCTGTCCCTCCTGTATTATCTCTTCAATTGAGAGGTCCTGACGGGTCTTCTTTGATACCCCTATGCTGGTATCAATAGTATTGGATTCCTCTTCATCCGTTATGAGAGATGTGTAATCATCCACATCCGTCTTTATATCTGCTACATACAGGAAGGCAGCCTTCTCAAGACCAATATCGACAAAGGCAGACTGCATCCCTGGCAGTATCTTCACAACCTTTCCCTTGTAAATATTGCCCACCAGGCTTGCATCCCTTTTCCTCTCCACATAAAGTTCAACCACCTGACCACCCTCAAGGAGTGCCACCCTGATCTCTTCACGGGTTACGTTTATGAGAATCTCGCTGTTCATTTAACTCCTGACTTGGCTACTGGCTATCCTGGAAATAGGCTCCACCCAGGCATTTTTCACAGGGTCCCACCCATACAGACCCGTCCTTATCACCTCTATGGTTTCAGATGTCAGGGATCCGTGTTCCGGGATCCCTGTGTCGGGATCCGGACAAATGGCCAAGGACAACTGGCCAAGGACAATCGGCTTGCTGAAATCTTGGCTTGCAGGAAGCCTTCCAAGCATAGCTGAGATGACCTCATTCAATCTTACCTTTTCTCCGCTATCAACAAGCATCAACTTGATCCTATCGGGGTCCACTATGACTGACTCTACCATCTTCCTGATATCCACTGACCTTTTTCCGTTATTATACTCTCTCTCGACAATAAATGTATCCTTTCCCATAAAATCAAGTATCCCAGGTTCAAATACTCCTGCATCCTGGCATATTATCTCATATTCATATCTCTTTATAAAACTATCAAGGGAGGGGAGAGACGCGCTCACAGGCATAATATCGTTTATACGAATACCCTCTGGAAGGACACTGTTGAGGATATCCTTTATATTCAGGGTCAATCCCTCTGATGAAATCTCCATATCAAAATATTCCTTCATGCCAGAGATCCCTACATTCAAGGGTGGACCAAAGGATAGCCTTGGAGAAGGATGGAAACCCTGTGAATAAAGGACAGGTATATCTGTCCTCCTTATGGCCCTTATGATCGCTGTCATCGATTCCCTGTGTGATAGGTATCTCATTAATCCTACCTTTTGAAACTGAACCCTCAACCTGAATCTTGTGATCCCCGAATCCCGTAAGGAACTCTGTCTCCGTGTGCCATTGTCCCTGTGCAGTTGTCCGTGAGCAGTTGTCCGTGTGCCGTTGTCCGTTCCCGTAACACAAATCCCGGACAATGGATCACGGTCTTTTGTCTTCTGACTGCTAAAGATCGAGGTTTTGAATCTTTCCTGGATGCAACCAAGACCACATCCATAGCATTTGTCCCTGCATTCAGGGGTCATCTCCTGAGAGAACCCCCTCTGTAGTTCCTTTACAAAGAATTCCTTCTTTATTCCAGAGTCAATAAAGTCCCATGGTAAAGATCCTTCTACTCCAAGAGACCTCTGCGCATAATAATTCAAGTCAAGCCCTGATGCCTCAGAGGCATCCATCCACCTTTTAAACTCAAAGAATTCTGTCCATGCATCAAGCCGGCAACCCTTCTTCCATGCCTCTTCAATCAGACGAGAGACATTTGAATCTCCCCTTGACATTACCGCTTCAAGGAGGCTCATCCGGGGATCGTGGCCCTTGTAATTGATGCCCTTCTTCTTAAGTCTTTCCCTGAGGTAAAGGAGCTTTTCCTTTATGCTGTTAATGGGCTCCTGCCCCAGCCACTGAAAAGGTGTATGGGGTTTTGGGACAAAGGGAGAAACCGTAATGCTTATATTTATGAATCTCCCTGAATACCTCTTGGCTATCTTAATGGCCCTCAGGGCCATCTCGGGTATGGCCTCAATGTCCTCCTGTCTCTCGTCTGGAAGACCGATCATGAAATAGAGCTTGAGATTTCCCCATCCTTCAGAAAAGAGGGCGTGTAAAGCCCTTTCATAATCCTCATCATTGAAATCCTTATTAATTATCCTTCTCAGCCTATCTGTTGCTGCCTCAGGGGCTATGGTAAAGCCAGTCTTTCTGACGGTCTTTATCTCCTTTAAGACATCCCTGTTCACAGATGCTACCCTCAGGGATGGAAGTGAAAGGGAAACAACCTTCTCAGAGAATTGGCAGTTGATCTCTCTCAGGAGAGGGACAAGATTACAGTAATCTCCAGTACTGAGAGATGATAGGGATATCTCTTCATAGCCTGTATTCCTGAGACTTTCTCTCGCTATCTCTATTATCCTTTCCGGAGACCTCTCCCTGTAAGGCCTGTAGATCATGCCTGCCTGGCAGAACCTGCAACCCCGTGGACATCCCCTAGAGACCTCAATCGTTATCCTGTCATGAACCACAGGGGTAAAGGGGACAACCGGTGATATGGGATAGGGAGAGGCATCAAGGTCTTTGATATATCG
>JBBIPQ010000121.1:0-5262 GCA_037442785.1 Nitrospirota bacterium | reverse complement strand
ATGGAGCATAAAGAGCCATGGACAGTGAATACCCTTGCCCAGATAGCTGGTGTTGCATGCCTTAAAGATACAGAATTTAAGGCCGAGACCCTAAGAACCATATCTCAGTGGAAGACCCATCTTGAGGGGCTTTTTGAAAGACACCGCATCAAATATGTGCCGGCTGCTGCAAACTTTTATTTATTCAATCTAAATGGAGGGACATACCTTGCGCATTTTCTTAAAAAGAAAGGGATCCTGATCAGGGATTGTTCTAATTTTAAAGGGCTTGAGCCTCTGGATGGGAGAGGATGGTTCAGGATTGCTGTTAAAAGCCCAGCGGATATGGAAAGGCTTTTTGATGGGATAGCTCAGTATATAGAGGACCAGGGATGAAGGGAGTTGTGATAGCTGGCACCCACAGTGGTTGTGGGAAGACAACCGTGACTATTGGTCTCATCGCTGCCATGAGAAAAAAGGGGCTCGTGGTCCAGCCCTTTAAGGCAGGCCCTGATTTTATTGATTCAGGGCTCCACAGGCTTGTGGCAGGAAGGTATTCAAGGAATCTTGACCTCTGGATGTGTGGTGAGGATTTTGTGAAGGCCTGTTTTTACAGGTATTCTCAGGATGCAGACATATCCATAGTGGAAGGTGTTATGGGCATGTATGACGGAGACCATAACACTCAAAGATTGGCCTCAATACTCGGACTGCCAGTGCTCCTCGTGGTAGATGCCTATGGCATGGCAGAGAGTGCTGGTGCGGTGGTGGAGGGGTTCAGGATGTTTTCCGATTCCCTTATAAAAGGGGTTATCTTTAATCGCGTTGCTTCAGAGAGGCACTACGAGAGGCTCAAAAATAGTATTAATGGTGTTCCTGTTCTTGGATATCTACCGAGGGATTTGAATTTTGAGATCCCCCATAGACATCTCGGACTTGTGGTTGCAGAAGAGGCTCCTATTTCAGGAGAAAAGATTGAAAGGCTCGGAGATGCAGTCCTCGCACATATAGATGTTGATTTGATTATTAACATAGTGCCGGAATTCAAAAATTCAATGGTTCAGGAGTTCAAAGATCCAGATCCTCAATACAAGGGTCAAAGTAATAGGGGAGCAGTCATAGCAATTGCCCGCGACAGGGCCTTCTGCTTTTATTATGAGGATAATCTTGATTTATTAAAAGATGCTGGAGCAAAGATAGTGACATTCAGTCCATTATCTGATACCATTCTTCCTGAGGAGATTGATGCCATATACATAGGAGGTGGATATCCGGAGCTATATGCAGAGGAATTATCAAAAAACCTTCCAATGCTTGAGGCGATTTACAGATGGGCTGACTCAGGAAGACCCTTGTATGCCGAATGCGGGGGGTTGATGTATCTATCTGAGGGGATTCATGATTTTGAGGGTAACTTCTTCAGGATGGCTGGTGTTTTCCCCTTTGAGACAGTTATGAAAAGAGACAGGTTTATGCTGGGCTACAGAGAGATCCAATTAACAGAAGACTGTTTATTAGGGAGTAGAGGAGAACGGCTGAGGGGACACGAATTTCATTATTCCGAGATAAAACCATCAGCCAGCCATCAGCCGCCAGCCTTAACCACCTGTTATTTACTCTCTGATAGCATGGGTAAGAACCTTCAATATGAAGGATATAGACACAAAAACACCTTTGCGAGTTATGTCCATGTTCATTTTGGTAGCAATCTAAATATACCAAGGAGCTTTATTGAGTTTATAAAGGAGTGCCGATGGAAAACATAATACTCATAGGACACGGAAGCCCTAAAAGGGAGGCAAACAACCTCGAGGTTATTGGGAGGCTTTTGCATAGGCTGATCCATACCGATTGCAACAACAATTGCGTAAAGGTCGCATATCTACAGTTTGGAGAGCCAGGACTTCTGGATGCCATCAGGGAGTGTGTCCTTGAAGGAGCCAGAAGGATAATCATCCATCCTTATTTTTTGAACAGGGGGATCCATGTGACAAAGGACATCCCGGAGATAATAGAAGAGGCAAAGAGACTCTATCCTGACAGGGAGTTCCTTTGCACAGAGCCCCTCGGTATCCACGAGAAATTAGTGCATGTGATAGTTGAGAGGCTCAGGGAAGCAACGGGCTTAAAACCAGAAGACATAGAGAAAAGAAGCTTCGGCATGATCTCTGAGGAGATAGATTTAAATGGTATCCCATCAGAGCAATTGCCTATTATAAAAAGGGTTATACATGCTACTGCAGACCTTGAATTCAAGGATACATTGCTCTTTCATCCAGATGCCATTAAAACAGGGATAGATCTCATAAGAGCCGGTAAGGACATCCTTACAGATGTAGAGATGGTAAAAACCGGGATTATCAAAAGATGGCTTGAACCATTTGGCGGTAAGGTCATATGCCATGTCAACGATGAAGATGTTGTGAGGCTTTCAAAGGATACAGGCAAGACCCGTTCTGAGATAGCCATTGAGAAGGCCCTTCAGGAGAAGAATAACATCGGCATCATTGCGATAGGCAATGCACCAACAGCACTATTAAAAGTCATCGAGATCTTCAGGGGGTTCACGGGGGAATTCGTTAGAATCCCCCCGTGCCGAAATTCACCCCTTCACCAACCCACCCATCCGCCCGTTCTTGTTATCGGTGTTCCAGTGGGATTCGTCAGGGCCCTTGAATCCAAGATGTTGCTGGCTACTCAGAGATTCCCATTTATAACAAACCTGAGTAGAAAAGGCGGGACCCCTGTGGCAGTGGCCATAGTTAATGCATTATTAAAAATGTCAAAGGAGGAGAGACTATGAGGTGGTCAAAGTTTAGAAGCCAAAAGTCAGAAAACAAAGGACAAATTATTAAAAAGGGTTTGGCGGTAATCTCAGCAACGATTTTTGCACAGTTAGTAATAACACCTGATGCCTTTGCAATGCATATCTCAGAAGGTATACTCCCATTCAACTGGGCATTGTTCTGGTATATCTTAGCGATGCCCTTTGTAGCATGGGGATTGTTTAAACTCAAGAAGCAATCCTCATCTGACCTCTCGTTCAAACCCCTTGCTGGTTTGATGGCAGCAGCGGTTTTCATTATTTCCTGTATGCCCATACCAGTGCCTACCGCAGGCACATGCTCCCATCCCTGTGGGACCGGGATATCGGCAATATTGGTCGGGCCAGCCATAAGCATATTAATCTCAGCAGTAGCATTACTTATCCAGGCATTATTCCTTGCCCATGGAGGTTTAAGCACATGGGGTGCGAATATAGTATCAATGGGTGTGATGGGATCATTAGCCGGGTTTTTGACATTCCGGTTATTTCGCTCGATGAAGATAAACATAGCCGTATGCGGATTTATGGCAGGACTTTTTACTGACTGGGCTACATATCTCACCACATCAGTGGAGCTTGCATCAGGAATAAGGGGAGATTCACCATTTACACCTCTCTTCTGGAAGATACTCATCGCATTCATACCAACCCAGTTACCCCTCGGGATACTTGAAGGTGCTATGACAGCAGGAATGGTCGTCCTGCTTTATAAAAAGAGGCCTGATATCCTCGTTAAGATGAGGGTAATCAGTGCAGAGGAGGTATCGTTATGAAATTTAGATTAAAGAGTAAAGCGTCTGGAGTTAATATAAAAAAACTGCTGCTCTGCTGCTCTACTGTTCTGCTGCTCTGCTTCGTGTTACATTTTAATATTACCCGTTCACCTCATTACCTATTCACCCTTTCACCGTCTTCAGCCCTTGGTGCCGAGAAATGGTCTGGTGTGGATGAATCTGTAGTGGAGAGATTTGCGGCCGAACATGGCAGGGAGGCAAAAGAACCTCTGATAAATACAGACCAGGGAGATCTCTTGCTCTTTGTCTTTCTTTTGGCAGGTGCAGCAGGAGGATTTGTAGCAGGATATTACTGGAGGATGCTGATAGCAGAACAAAGAACAACGGACAAAGAACACCCTGTTTAAGATGGAACTATTTTCTGGATATATCAAAAAGGACTGGTTTCTCTCAAGGATCGATGCAAGGGTAAAACTCCTTGTCTGCCTTGCCATTCTTGTAATGGTCTTGAGCTACAAGGGCTTTGCCCTTCCATTGCTTGTGGCCTCTATATGCCTGTTTCTCTGCATGGGGATGAAGATACCGCTCAAGGCCTTTTTATTGAGATTTTCAGAGCCTGTATTTATTGCAGTGATAATAATACTTTTAAAAATGCTCTTTTCAGGAGGCCAAGTCATTTTCTCCATCTCGATTCCTACCTCTCACTTCTCACTCTTCACCTTAACTGGTTATAAGGATGGACTCATAGATGGGTTAATGATCGCATCCAGAATCATAGGTGCTGTCTCCATAATTGCAGTAATGGGGTTTTCTACTCCATTTATAGAATTCATTGCAGGGCTTTCATGGCTGAGGATCCCGAGGGGCTTTATAGAGATATTGATGTTTGCATATAGATATATTTTTGTTCTCTTTGAGGATGCAATGGTAATTTATAATGCACAGAAAAATCGCCTCGGCTACTCAAGCATAAGGCGTGGAATCGGGTCATTCGGCATCCTTGCGGGATCTTTAATACTTAAGACATTTGAGCATAACCATAATATCACAGTATCGATGATACAGAGGGGCTATGATGGGAATGTCCCGATATTGAAACATAAGCCTTTCAAAGTAGTAGATATTGTTGTATCAGCCATAATTGTGATAGCAATCGGGATTGTATGGAAGATATAGACAGAAGACAGAAGACAGAAAAACCGGGACAGTCGGATGATATAAGACTCTGGGTGGATATCCGTTCTTTTAGATATCCTGATGGCACAACGGCCCTTTCTGAGATACATTTAGAGATAAAGAATGGGGAGTTCATCGGGATACTCGGTTCAAATGGTTCAGGGAAGACAACCTTATTAAAGGTAATGGACGGATTGCTTAAAGATTTTGAAGGTACTATCCTTCTTGATGGCACGAATATAAAGAAACTTTCGCCGAGAGATATATATAGAAAGGTTGGTCTTGTCTTTCAAAACCCGGATGATCAGCTTTTTGCCCCTACCGTGTTTGAGGATGTGGCTTTCGGTCCGATAAATATGGGATTTTCTGAGCAGGAAGTAAAAGAAAGGGTCATAGAAGCACTGAGGCTTGTAGAGATGGAAGAACTGGCTCATAGAGAGATCCGGACACTCAGTTTCGGTCAGAAAAAGAGGATCTGCATTGCTGGACTCCTTGCCATGGGTCATGAGATATTGCTCCTGGATGAGCCGACTGCTGGATTAGACC
>JBBIPQ010000120.1:0-5348 GCA_037442785.1 Nitrospirota bacterium | reverse complement strand
CTTTTTCCTTGACAGCGAAGGAAGGCCTATCACAAGTATTCAGAGTGGTCTGAACCTCAATGATCCTCTAATAAAAGAAAAGTATGCTGGTTATAAGGATTTGGATAGTCTCCTGAAGACTCTTCAGTCCGATCCTGATATTATAACTGTTTCTACTGCTGTAACGGATGGGAGCAGTTCCCTTGGAAGACTTGTAATGGGTCTATCCACAAAAGATGCAAAGGTTGCCTTTTACAATTCGATGAGAAGCATGATCATCCTGGGATTGTGCCTTATCTTAATCCTCTCTGTTTCGATCTTTCTGACCTTCAGGCACACAACTGTTAAGCCCATAAGAAGTATCATTGAACTTGCTGATGATGTAGCATCTGGCAATCTCGACAAAGAATTAACCCTTTCATCCAAGACAAAGGAGATAGGACACCTCGCCGAGGCCTTTAACAAGATAATAGCATGGTTCAGGGAGACTATCAGGATGGCTGCAGGTTCCACCTATGTGGTTGCTACATCCGCTGTTAATGTTCTTGATAGTTCTAAGAGGATCACAGAGTCTGCTCAACATGAATTATCCTCATCAGAAGATACATCGAAGTCAGTAGAGATGATGGTTTCTTCTCTATCACAGGTTTCACTTCATACCGAAGCGCTTGCAGCAAGCGTTGAGGAGGCATCTGCAACCATCAATGAGATGGCTGCATCAATAGAACAGGTTGGAAGGAATACTGATTTCATGGCCGGATCTGTCAGTGAGACCTCATCAACTATTGAAGAGATGCTTACGTCAATTGAGGAGACCTCAAGGAATGCGTCATCCATGACAGAGGCGGTTAGTGAGACATCTCTTACTATCGAGAACCTTCTTGCCTCGATAGAGCTTATATCGAAGAATACTGAGAATCTGAGACACATGGTCTCTAACACATCAAGCGTTGTTGAGGAGATGATGAGGACGATTCAGGAGGTTGCTGAAAAGATCGGCCTTGCAAACAGACTGAGCCAGAATGCCTTTATGAATGCTGAAGAGGGAGGAAAGGCTATCTACAGAGGAATCGAAAAGTTACAGAATATTGGCAAGACGGCGGAGAAGACAATGGCAATAATTGAAAAGCTTGATAATAAGTCAAAGGAGATAGGCTCTATCATAGAAGTGATCGATGATATAGCTGATCAGACGAACCTTCTTGCCCTGAATGCAGCTATTGAGGCAGCAAGGGCAGGGGATGCAGGAAGGGGATTTGCTGTTGTTGCTGATGAGATAAGAAGGCTTGCAGAGCGTTCCCTGGAGGCAACAAAGGAGATAGCAGGTGTGATTAAGGAGGTTCAGAGTGAAACAGCCATAGCTGTCAAGGCGACTGAGGAGACCTTCAGGGAGGGCAGGGAAGGGATAGATCTTGCAGCAAGTAGCAAGGACGCCTTTTCTAATATTATAACAACGGTTAAGGAGACATCAGAGATAATGAATGAGATTGCTCGATCCGCTTCAGAGTTGAGTAAGGCAACAGACCAGGCAATAAGATATGTTGTTGATATGAACTCTTCTGCAGAAGAGGTCACTGGATTGATCGTGTCTCAGGCAAGTAGTACAGACAGTATAAGGAAGAATATCGAGGGCATGAATGATCATGTTAGAAGGGTGAATATCGCCACCAAGGAACAGGCAATAGGTGGGAAGCAGATCAGGGAGGCCCTTGAGAGGGTGAATACTGCTGTTCAGGAGGTGAGTATTGCTGTCAAGGAACAGGTTACTGGCGCAAGACAGGTGGTTCAGGTTATGGAGACGATGAACAGGATGACCCAGGAGGTTGCCCTTGCTGTATCAGGACAGAAGATGAGTAGCGAGGCGATACATAAGGCGATGGATAGCCTGAACAGGATAGCTGCTGATAACCTCCGTCTGTCTTCAGAGATAAAGTCCTTTTCAGAGGAGACCCTTTATAATGTTGAGAACCTTCACAGGGCAATAAATAACTTTAGATTCCCAACGAATGGAACGGAAAGGTGCTGGGATATTACGGGATGCCCTGAGGCGCAAAGACAAAAATGCCCAGCATATAACTCTTCTGAGGTTCGCTGCTGGTTGTTATCAGGGACATGGGGTAAGGGCGCTCAACAGGGAGACTTCAGTGCAAAGATCAGGAACTGTATGACCTGTGAGGCATATAAGGTTATTCAGGGGTTGAATATATGAATATGGTAGAGATCAAAAGCTTGCTCAATGACCTCAGCCATGAGGAGTGGTGGGTAAGGGATAGGGCAATAAAAGGCCTTCTAAATTATCCTGAGGAGATGTATATGGACTTTATAGAAGAGGCATTAAAGGATCATGAGAATGATATTGTCAGGAATGCCTCAATGGAATTTTATATCCGTCTCGGTCAAAAGGCGAGTAAGTCACTTCTGAAGCTTTTGAATGAAGATGATCATGAGATCAGGATCTTCGCAGCAAACCTTCTTGGTGAGATCAGGGATAAGGCTGCCGTAAAACCCTTAATAGAGAGGTTGCAGGATGAGGATATCAATGTGAGGATGGCTGCTGCTGAGGCTCTGGGTAAGATCGGTGATCCCCTGGCTGTTAGTGCCTTGAGCGGTGCAATAGACGACGAACCCTGGGTAGCCATGGCTGCCATAAGGTCTCTTGGAGAGATCGGAGGAGACGATGCCCTCAATGCCCTTTACAGGGCCCTCGAGATAAGGGAATACAGAGGTATTACCTTCGAGGCTATAGAAAGGTCAGGAGATGAAAAGGCAATAGCCTTTCTCACCCCCTTTGTGGACAGGGATGAATTAAGAGAACTCGCGATAAAGGCTATAGTTAATATAGCTGATAAGAAAGGGATAAGGATCGAGCCTGAGTATTTTATAGGAATTTTACCAGTGCTGATTGAGTTGCAGGGATCACCCCATAGCGAGATCAGAGAGGTCTCTTTAAAGGCCTTAAGCTGGATGAGAGATGTAAAGGCGATACCATATCTATTGAAGGCAATGGAGAGGGAGGAACTTCAGGATTATGCCATCTCTGGTATTCTGAATATAGGGAAAAAGGCCATCCCTGAGATAATGGCCGCCCTGAGAGACAGGGATAAGCCTTACAGGAATATCCTTATAAGGATAATGATCTTATTTGGTGAGGAACTGGCACTTCTTCAATTTCACGATGATGATGACCCTGAGGTCAGGGCCGAGGTGGCCCTTGCCCTTGGTAATGTGCATACAGATGAATCCGTAAATATTTTATCGAAACTGATGAATGATGAAGAAGAAGAGGTGAGGCTGGCTGCTATGAAGTCCCTGGATAAACTAATGGGCATGGCTGCTCAAAAAAATAAGTAGTGCTGGATAATCCCCTGGCATGAAGATCACAGGATTAAACGATAAAGAACCTGTCCTTACAGATGAGGATTTTTGTCTTTTTAGAGAGTTGATTGAGAGGGAGTTTGGTATCTTCCTCAAGGAAGACAGAGGGTTGACCTTTCATACCAGACTCATGCACAGGCTCTTTATCCTTGGTTTTTCTACTTACAAAGAATACTATAATTATATAGTCTCTGACTCATCAAAAAAGGAGTTATACAACCTTGTCTCACACCTCACGAATAATGAGACATATTTCATGCGGGAGAGGATACAGATAGAGGTCTTTACAAACAGCATATTAAAGGAGATAAAAAATCGAAGGATAAAGGAGGATCAGAAGGAGATAAGGATTTTATCTGCGGGATGTTCAACTGGTGAAGAGGTATATTCTATAAACATCAGCCTCATTGAGACCGGTCTCTTCTCCTGGGGATGGGATGTGAAGATTATCGGGGTTGATGTGAGCGAAAATGCACTCAGGAAGGCAAGGAACGGTGTTTATTCAAGGGGATCTTTCCGAATGTTAAATGACAATGAGGACTTTATGAAGAGGTTTCAACAGAGGGATGACAAATATATCGTAAGGAATATTTTCAGGAAAAACATAGAGTTTATTCGTGGTAACGTCCTCGATGAATCACTCTTCAGGGATATGATCGATTTTGATGTTATCTTCTGTAGAAATGTGATGATCTACATGAGTGATGAGGCAATACAGAGGGTTGCAAGGAATTTTTATAGATGTCTTGTTGATGAAGGTTTTCTTTTTATTGGCACCTCTGAGAGTCTATTGCAGAAGACAGACCTCTTTATACCTGAACTGCGGGAAGGTGTGATAGTTTACAGAAAAAACCTGTCGTGAACTGATTAATGAGGAAAAGAAAGGATCACTGTTGTTCCTTTGTCGGTATTGCCAAGAATATTGATATCTCCACCGTGATCTTCGATTATCTTCTTACATATCGCAAGACCGAGGCCTGTTCCATCTTTCTTGGTTGTGAAGAAGGGCTCAAAGATCCTCTCAATATATTCCTTTTTGATACCCTCTCCATCATCCATTATCGCTATTCTTATCATGCCATCTCTTTTCTCTGTAGTAATATCGATCCTTGAACATCCGGCTCCAATTGAGTTATCCAGTATATTGAGAAAGACCTGAATCAGTTTATCCCTGTCAGCCTTGAGATTTATTGGTTCTGTAACAACGGTATATGTAATATCAGGTTTTTTTGCAAGGATATGCAACTTTACCTCATCTAAGAGTCCTTTAAGGTCAAACTCGCTCAGACTAAGTTTCGATGGTCTACCGTAAACCAAAAGTTCCTCAACAAGATTCTTCATCCTTCCGGTTTCCTTAAGCATGGCCTGGATGAGAGGTTGATGACGGGATGATTCTATCTCCCTACTGAGTATCTGAGCAATGGATTGAATTGCAAAGATGGGATTCCTTATCTCGTGAGCAACCCCTGATATTATCTTTCCCATTGCCTCAAATCTATGCTTGTTCCTTATCTCTGCCTGGAGTTTCTTAACCTCTGTAAGGTCCTGAAAGATGACGGTTATCCCTCTTTCATTGCCATTCTTATCAAGAAGTGGAGAGTTTGAAAATCCTATGGGTCTTAGATCCCCATTTTTAAGTGTTATTTGTATCTCTCTACTGATGTCGGGACGTATCGAAAGCATATCTTTGCATTCGGGATAGATTTCCGTTAACCTGAGACCTGCTGAGTCGTAGGGTATCTGTAGTATGTCCGATCCAGCCTGATTGATCCTAATGATAACACCATCAGCATCGAGGACAACTATGCCACTGACTACATTATTGAATATGGCCTCAGCAAAGTCCTTTTGTTCCTCCAGTTCCCTTGTCTTTGTTTTCACAGTCTCTTCGAGTCTTTTCTGCTCACCTTCTATCCTCTCTGCCATTTCATTAAATGTAGTAGCGAGGGTGACAAATTCATCGCTTCCTTCCAGGGTTACCCTTACAGCAATAT
>JBBIPQ010000119.1:0-5376 GCA_037442785.1 Nitrospirota bacterium | reverse complement strand
AAATATTAAATGGGCATGAGACCGAGAAAACACAAAAGGCGACACCTTAATGTAACTTGTTAAATGACCTATCATCACCATAAAATAATCTCAAAAGACATTCATAACCTCACCCTACCTTTAAATAAAATTCCGTCGCTTTCTTTTGTTTTTTTTGAGGTCTTATGCCCATTAAAATAACCTCTGTCACTTTATTTTGGACAGCAGTGTAATTTTATAACTGATGATGACAAACCTTAAGATATAAAGGTAATTTGTTTGACAGATAACGAATAGCTGGTAGGGAAGACTATATTATGGCCCTTACATGGGCGTCGATTATATTGAATAGTTCCCTGGTTACCATCTCTGTTAATCTTATCCTTCCAAGCTTTGATATATCCCATTTCCTCAGGGTTTCGTAAAACTTTACAATCTGTGGTGTCAACCTTATATGATCGGAGGCAGTGGCACAGTTTTCGCAGAGGACAGAACCATGGGAGATATAGAAGTTGAGACCGGGTCTGTTACAACGGCCACACTCGTTGAGTCGTGGCGAAAAACCTGCGAGGTCGAGCAGACGGATTTTATAAAAGAGGGTGATTGCATCAAGATAGTTTGGTTGTAACATACTGTTTCCATTGATCTTTTGTTGTTCGGTCTCAATAAGTGTATCCAGAAGAAGGCGAAAGATGGCATGATTTACCTCTCTTTCAGGCACAACCCTGACAGTTAGTTCTATTATCTTGAGTAATTTCAGGAAGCAGTCGATTTCTTCACGCAGGCTCTGGAAGTTTTTTATTATGTCGGATTGGGTCAGACGAGGAAGGTCCTTGTTTTCTTTACCCCAGAAGGCTATCCTCGAATAGGTTAGGGGTTCGAGGCTACTGCCAAATCGACTGCCTGTCTTTCTTGGACTCTTTGCAAAGACCTTTATAAGGCCATAATCAAGGGTTAATATTGTGACGATCAGGTCAGCCTCTGCAAAGGGTAATGATTTCAGTACGATACCTTCTGTTCTGTGAAGCATAATCAGTGAGGCAGTTTTGTTGCTGACCTTACATAACGTTACCAAAGTCTTCAGGTCTAAGATTCTTCAGCCACTCCTCGAGTTCGTCCGTGGATTTCCTCTCCATAATCCCCTCTTCCACGAAGATCGGTGCATTGACCCTGAGGGCTATGGCAACTGCATCGCTCGGTCTCGAATCAACAGGTATCTCCCGTTTTCCGTCTGTCAGGTATATGAGGGCGTAATAGGTGTTGTCGAGTATCTCTGTTACAACAACCCTTGTTATCCTTATCTTGATTGAACCAAGAAGATTCTTTATGAGATCATGGGTGAGGGGCCTTGGTGTTATAACACCACCCAGGGCGAGGGCTATTGAGTCAGCCTCGGGCTTGCCTATCCAGATCGGGAGTGTGCCTTCTCCGTCAATCTCCTTGAGGAGTAATATATACATGCTGCTCCTTGGATCAAAGAGCAGTCCTTCCACCTTCATCTGAATCAACATAATTTAATCCTATCCATATAATTCCTTTAACAGCCTCTCATCCCTGCGCCATTTTTCCTTAACCTTTACCCATAACTCCATAAAGACCTTCTTACCAGTTAATTTCTCGATCTCTAATCTGGCAACCCTTCCAATCTCTTTTAATCTCATACCACCCTTTCCTATTATTATACCTTTTTGTCCCTCCCTTTCAACAAGAATATTTGCAGATATAAAGATCCTGCCATCGTCTTCCTGCCACCTGGTTATCTCAACTGCTACAGCATGTGGAACCTCTTCCTCTGTCCTGTCCATTATCTTTTCCCTTATAATCTCCGAGGCAATAAATCTCTCATACTGGTCTGTTATAACATCGTCAGGATAGTATTTTGGTCCCTCTGGCAGTCTCTTTGCAATCTCTCTGATAACGATCTCCACATCCTCCTTGTTTAAGGCAGATATAGGTATAATTGCATCAAAACTATATTCACGGCTGAAACTCACAATCAAAGGAAGGAGTTCAGCCTTTCTTACGAGATCAATCTTATTTATTATCAGTATACACCTTTTTTCACTTTTTTTTATCAAGTCAATGATAAACCTCTCCCCTCTGCCTGGTTCTTTAGGTTCAACCATTAATAGTACAAGGTCTACATCCTTCAGCGCCTCTATTGCCTCATGAACCATGAATTCGCCAAGCTTGTGAAGGGGTCTATGAATCCCCGGGGTGTCGATGAAGATGATCTGACAATCCTCAAGGGTCTTGATGCCGGTTATCCTTCTCCTTGTTGTCTGGGGCTTTGATGTTACTATCGAGACCTTTTCTCCAAGGATATTATTCAGTAGTGTGGACTTTCCTACATTTGGTCTGCCTACAATGGCAACATAACCTGAATGGAACACACCCATACTATTTTAGCTTCATAAGGGCATCCCTGATCCTCTCTATACCCTTCTCTATATTCTCCATTGATGTTGCATAGGAAAGCCTGATATTATTGGCCTCCCCAAAGGCCTCTCCCGAGACAAGGGCAACTGAGGCCCTCTCCAATAGATAAAGGGCGAGATCTGAGGAACCGGAAATCCTAATGCCCTCACAGGACTTACCAAAGAAGGATGATATATTCGGAAATGCATAAAATGCTCCATTCGGGGTGAGACAACTCACTCCGTCTATAGAGTTAAGACCTGCTATCATGAATCTTCTCCTTCTGTCGAACTCCTCGACCATCCTCTGGACAGATTCCTGTGGGCCACTGAGTGCCTCAACAGCAGCCATCTGGGCAATGGAGTTAGGATTTGATGTGGACTGACTCTGGATATTTGTCATTGCCTTTATTATCTCCTTTGGGCCAGCAGCAAAGCCGATCCTCCATCCTGTCATTGCATGAGACTTGGAAAGACCATTAACGACTATAGTCCTTTCCTTAATCTCCTTATCGATTGATGCTATACTGACATGGGATGTCCCGGCATAAACGAGTTTTTCGTATATCTCATCGGAGATTATGTATATACCACGTCTTATACAGACCTCTGCTATACGCTCAAGGGATCCTCTGTCATAGGTGAGACCTGTGGGGTTTGATGGGGAGTTCAGTATCAGGGCCTTTGTCTTTTCTGTTATGAGGGATTCGAGTTTTTCAGGACTCAGGATAAAACCATCTTTCTCCTTTGTCTTTGCAAAGACAGGGGTTGCATCATTAAGCAATACCTGATCAGGATAGGATACCCAATACGGAGTGGGTATTATAACCTCATCGCCAGGCCCGAAAAGGGCCTGGGCAATATTGTAAAGGCTGTGCTTTGCTCCACAGGAGACTATGATCTCTTCCCTCGAGTAATGGACATTATTGTCCCTGATGAATTTCTCGATTATCGCATCCTTGAGCTTATCAATTCCACCGACAGGGGTATATTTTGTGAATCCATCCCTTATTGCCTTTATGGCAGCCTCTTTTATGTTTTCAGGTGTATCAAAGTCAGGCTCACCAACGCCAAAATTAATGACATCTATCCCTTCTGACTTTAGCGCCTTTGCCTTTGAATCTATTGCGAGGGTAGGGGAAGGTTTTATCTTTCGTGCCCTTTCTGAAAGCATCTCTTTTTCCTCCTTAATTAGAAATCCGGAAACATCCTAAAATGGATAGTCTTTTCTCCGGTTTTCACCTTTGCTGTTAGTATACCACCGTCTATGTAGGTGAGTTCAAAGTTTTTAAAACCCCTCTGCACGAGGTCAAGGGCATTGGCTGGGCAGCCCCTTTCACAGCCAGCAACGCCCCTTATCAACCTTGGGAGTAATCCCCTTACATCTATCTCACCTGGATCCACCTCCTTTGACAGGATAAAATCCGTGATCTTCTCTTCGACAGTTGTAAGATCTGTCCTGAAGGGATTATCAAAAGGGATGGATAGGGAATCATTATCAATGGTTACTGTTAATTCCATTCAGTCCTGACCTCTCTTTCTTATCCTTGAATCCTGAACCATACCGGCACCCCAAAAAATCTTACAGAATTTTTGGGGACCCCATTACCCTTTCTACTACAGCATCTATAAACTCTTCTGTTAGGGCGTATTTCTTTACAGGGGGGTCTGCGAGGGGGATCATGTCCTTTGTCATTATCCCGCTTTCAACAGTCTCGATAACAGCCCTTTCTATATCTTCTGCCCTCCTCACTACCTCAGGGGTATTATCCAGTTCTCCCCTCTTCCTTATAGCACCTGTCCAGGCGAATATTGAGGCTATTGAATTGGTTGATGTGGGTCTTCCCTTAAGATGCTCTCGATAGTGTCTTACTATTGTTCCGTGGGCTGCCTCAAACTCATATTTACCATCAGGGGAGACAAGGACTGATGTCATGAGGCCGAGACTGCCAAAGCCGCTTGCTACCATATCGGACATCACGTCCCCATCATAGTTCATGCAAGCCCAGAGCATCCCTCCCTCTGACTTCATGACCTGTGCCACTGCATCGTCTATAAGGAGATAGCGGTAACTTATACCCTTTTCATCAAAACTCTTTCTGACCTTTTCGACCTCTTCTGAGAATATATCCCTGAAGAATCCATGATATTTTTTTGATATTGTATCCTTTGCTCCAAACCAGAGATCGATCCCTTCATTCAGTGCATAATTGATACAGGAAAGGGCAAATTTCCTTATGGAATCCTCGATGTTATGAATGCCCATGATGACCCCTTTTCCCCTGAAATCATGAATCGCCATAACGACCCTTTCACCCTCATCAGGGGTGAAGACAAGCTCTGCCTTGCCAGGGCTTTCAACCACATATTCAGTGCTCTTGTAGATGTCTCCATAGGCATGTCTGCCGATTATTATGGGTCTTTTCCAGTTTCTTACAGCCGGGGGGATGTTTTTCATAATTATTGGTTTTCTGAAGACTGTGCCATCAAGGATTGATCGGATGGTGCCATTCGGACTCTTCCATTGCTCCTTTAGATTGTATTCCTTAACACGTTCTGCATTCGGCGTTATGGTGGCGCATTTCACCCCAACCCCTGTATCTTTGATTGCCATTGCTGCATCTACAGTGATACGATCCTCTGTCTCATCCCTTTTTTTTATGGCAAGGTCATAGTATTTAATATCTATGTCAAAGAAAGGGTTGATTAATTTCTCCTTTATCATGTGCCATATGACCCTGGCCATCTCATCCCCATCTATCTCAACGATAGGGTTCTTTACCTTTATTTTCTGCATCTACCCTCCTTGCTATCTTCCCTCTTCCTTGCCATTTAATTTAATTCATGGGATTAAAGATGTCAAGAAATGGTATAATCTTTAAACTCGGGAGGTCCAATGAGAATACTTGTTACAGGTGGTGCGGGTTACATAGGCAGCCATGTTGTTAAGGCCCTTGGTAAAAGGGGGCATGATGTCATG
>JBBIPQ010000118.1:0-5559 GCA_037442785.1 Nitrospirota bacterium | reverse complement strand
ATTCAATCTTCCGATACTTCAATTCCCGCTCATGCAGGAAGAAATAAAGGGACTTCGGGCATTGAAGAATGCAGTCGCGATTTTACAGGCATAATCATGGGCGGAAACACTGTCATAATAGGTGGGACATCAATCTTACAGATGTTCGGTGTACTCATTGTTTTAGTGACATTGTATAAGATTTATACATTACTCCAATAACAGGAGGAATTTATGGCAAGGCTCTCGACAAAGGACAAGGAAAAGCCGTTTATTCTTATTGGCGCTGTTATAGCAGGGATGATTATCCAGAGGATAATAGGCAGGGAGATCCCCTGGCTTATTTACCTCACGGAGATAGGAGTTTTCTTTGTCATATTTGCTGTGATGCTCCCTGTGGAGATTAAGGATGTGGGGCAGGCATTCAAAAAGGTAAAACCAACCGGGATCGCCCTTTTTGTGAATTTTATATTTATCCCTGCCTTTTCCTGGAGCATGGGATGGCTCATACTTAAAAATTATCCAGATTTCTGGGCAGGTGCTATACTTTATACCCTTACACCCTGTATAGGCTGGTATCTTATATTCACAGACATCGCAAAGGGAGATGTTCCATGGGGTATAGCCCTTCTTCCATGGAATATAACCCTCCAGATAATCCTCATGCCTCTTTATCTCTATCTATTGGTTGGGAAGGTGATACCTGTAGAGCTTTCAACATTAATAAGAAGCGTGGCTTTATTCTTAGTGGCGCCATTTGTTTTTGCCTACATCATCCAGAGCATCTTGATAAGATCAAAGGGAAGGGAATATTTTTTCGGACCTTTTAAAAATGCCATGGGTGAGGTGAAGTTATGGTCGTTGGTTGTTGTGATTATGACCATGTTTGTTTCTCAGCGATCACTGGATATCTCGGATGTACATAAGGTGGGGCTTTTAATAGCTTTCCTTATTTTATTTTTCTTCGTGCTTTTTGTTCTTGCCCTTATTATAGGAAAGGTCTTTAATCTTGGTTATGAGGACACAGTCACCATGGCATTTACGACCACTGCAAGAAATTCCGAGGCAGTAATAGGTGTGGCAGTGGCTGCATTTCCAGGACATCCATTGGTCTATCTGGCTATCATCCTTGGTCCTGTTGTTGAGCTTCCCATGCTATTGTTATTAGCGAGGGTCTTGTTAGGTCTAAAGGAAAAAATCTGGTCAATGAATGAGGGATAGAAAAAGCAGAGATTTTATGAATAGATTTTTCTTAATAACTTATGGAGGTCATGATGAGAAGGCTGATATCAGCAGCAATGGTTTTGTCCTTGTTAGCACTATTTTCAGGCTGTAGCAATGCCAGCGAGATTGATAGGGTATTAAACAAGGCAAAGAGAGAAGGCAAGATTGTGATGCTTGAACTCGGCTCTGTTGGTTGTATCCCCTGTGAGCAGATGAAGCCTGTGATGGAAAGACTCAGGACTAATTACAAAGATAAACTTGAGGTGCTTTTCGTTGATGTCAGGCAAGATAGAAAGGCTGCTCAGAGATATAGGGTCTTTATGATACCAACTCAGGTCTTCCTCGATGCGACTGGCAAAGAATTTCATAGGCACATTGGTTTTTACTCCTATGAAGAGATAGAGATTGTTCTTAAAAAGGCGGGCTTGTAAATGGAGACCCTTTTAAATAATATTCAGCACCTAATCCAGAATCAGCACGGTCTTGCATTTCTTGCTGCGTTCATTGGCGGGCTTGTTTCAGCAGCAAGCCCATGTGTGCTCGCAGCTATCCCTCTAATCATCGGCTATGTAGGAGGCTATTCAGAGGGTAGTAAAAAGAAGGCTGTTATTTATTCCCTTGTCTTTATTTCAGGCCTATCAATAACATTTACGGTTCTTGGTGCTACTGCTTCTGTAATAGGACAGGTTCTCGGATTTATGGGCAGATGGCTTTATATTGGGCTCTCAGTTATAGCCATATTGATGGGACTGCAGCTCCTGGGGATTATCGCAATACCATTGCCATTTCAGAAGACCCGTACCACTAAAAGAAAAGGTTTGATTGGTGCATTCCTTCTTGGTCTATTGACAGGTACTGTCTCGTCTCCTTGTGCCACTCCTGTTCTTGCGGTCATACTTGCCTATGTCTCAACACAGGGCGATATGCTATATGGAGGCTCTCTATTATTTATTTATGCTATCGGACATTGTGCACTGATATTCGTTGCAGGAATTTCCATTGGATTTACAGAGAGCATTTTAAGCTCAAAAGGCATCAGAAACTTCGCGCTCTATACAAAAAGATTCAGTGGTGCCTTACTCATTATCGCAGGTATATATTTCGGGATAGTGAATACATGAGGAATTGTATATGAAAAGATTTTCAGTGATATGCAAATGCTGGTGGCATGGAGGATAACAAAAGCGAGTTCTGAGAAACTGGCATTATCCCAGAGTTTGCTTGGCGAGATAACATAAAATTAATCGAATGGAGGATTTACTATGAAAGATTTCAATGAATACCTTGAGGTTGGCCTGAAATTTCACGGCCATAAGTGTCCTGCCATGCCAATGGGGCTTAAGGCTGGATTTTATGCGATGCAACTACTCGGAGTTGAAAGGGCAAAGGATGGACAATTGCAGGCAATTGTAGAACTTGACGAGAACCACTGCGCTACCTGTTTTGCCGATGGGGTACAGGTAGCCACTGGCTGTACCTATGGAAAGGGCAACATCAAGCGGACCGGTTATGGCAAATGGGGTCTGACATTGATTGACAAGAAGACCTCAAGGGCTGTCAGGGTGGTACCAAAGGCTGAGGTAATGCAGAAGAATAAGGAGACAGAGTTTATGAAGATGAGAAAGTCAGGAGTTCCCGCCTCTCAGGTGCCAGAAGAAGTAGTCCAGCCACTTTTTGAGAGAGTAGTGAACGCATCTCCTGAGCAGATATTCAATCACTCTGAGGTCTTCCAATATGATTGGAAAGACGAACCTCATACCTTTGAGACCATAGTATGCTCTGGTTGCGGTGAGATGGTAGTTGAGAGAAATGCGAGGGTAAAAGGTGGGCAGATACTTTGTATTCCGTGTTCCGGGTATGGAAAATAATGGAAAATAAAGATTAAATCAAGAGGGGAGGCATCTCCCCTTTTGAATATAAGGTAGATCTAAGTCCTGATTGGAGGCAAGATGGGGCCATTTATAATTGCAGCTTCATTAGTTTTTGTCTTTACAACTATTTTAACCATCGCAGGCGTGGGCTCGGCGTTTATCGTTATTCCCACTTTTTACTGGCTCGGAGTCCCTCTCACTGAAGCTATGGCCATCGGGCTTCTGCTGAACGCAATCAGTATGACCTTTGCCTCAGTCAACTATATTCGCTATAAACTTGTTATGTTCCGCACTGCGGTGCCGATTATTTTACTTGCTGTGGTCTTTTCTCCTTTTGGAGCCTGGTCAACCAGATTTTTTCCTGAAAGGTCTCTGAAACTTTTATTTGTAATTTTTTTGTTTTTTGCCGCCACCATGATGTTATTCTACAAGCCCAGGATGAGAGAGGATAAGCATTCATTAAAAAAAGAATTAAAGATTGGCATAGGGCTTGGGATTGGCGCGGGATATCTTGGTGGTCTTCTTGGTGTTGGCGGAGGAAATTTTATAGTCCCAGCACTTGTCTGGCTCGGGATTGACCCTAAGAAGGCATCTGCCACCACAGCCTTTGTGGTGGTTTTTTCTTCTCTTGCAGGTTTTCTGGGTCATGCAACAATCGGGAATCTTAATTGGGAACTTCTTGCATTTTCAGCAGTAGGTTCTGTCTGTGGGGCCCTTGCTGGTTCATGGTTGATGCATCAAAAACTCAATGCCCAAACAGTAAAAAAGGTCATCGGTATTGTTCTCTATGCAATTGCCATAAAGATGGCATGGGGTTTATATAAATAGCAGTGGATTAAAAGGGCACCTGATGTGGTGGTAGGAGATAAATTTTGAGTGATAAAATGCCTATGATTAAAGAAATCATAAAATATGCAGCATCTGACAGAGAGCTTAAGATGCTTCTGGATAAGGCATACGATTACGCACAGGTCTATGTTCTCGCAAAGCAGAGGCAGAAGGGCTGCGATGGTATGGGAGAGGTAACCAATCTCAAAGATGAATTTCAAACGGTATTAGGCGAATTATTTGAATATTGCAAAAATAAAAATTATATCTCAGCCGATCTCTTATTACTTGATGCATTAGATATTGATAGTCTATCTATCGAGATGTTCAGAGAGTGTACATCATAAAAATAGAGCTGAAGCTAATCCGTATTATGTTATGATAAAAAATAAAGGAAATTAATATGGGACATGTTTCTACAAAAAAATTGTTCTGGACGCTCTGCGTAACCCTCATTATCTTTTTAGCAGAATCTATAGGTGGCATATTAAGCAACAGTCTCGCGCTGCTGAGCGATGCAGGACATGTGCTTACGGATGCCTTTGCACTTGGATTGAGCCTTATTGCTGCTATGATAATGAGCAAAAAGCCTGATTATAAGGCAACCTATGGATATCAAAGGATCGGCATATTTGCAGCATTCATAAATGGTATAAGCCTTATTGGGATCGCTATATTTATTTTTATTGAAGGGTATAAGAGATTAAAATCCCCTCCACATATAGATTCCGATATTATGCTTATAATTGCTATCTCAGGGTTTGTGGGCAATCTCATAATGGCATGGTTGCTGGGGCATAAACATGAGGATTTAAATATCAAGAGTGCGTGGTTACATGTAATAGGAGACACCATATCTTCAGCCGGTGTTATAATCGCTGGGTTCATCATTAAATTTACAGGCTGGCTCATTATTGACACCATTGTAAGTGCGATAGTGGGAATCATAATAATCACAGGCGGGATAAGGGTCATAAAGGAGTCCCTCTGGATATTTTTAGAGTTAAGCCCTGTTGGGTTTAATGTTAAGGAGATCTCAGAACACCTTCTAAAAATCCCCGGAGTCATCAATATACATGATGTCCATATATGGTCAATTGGTCATGGAGTCCCTGCTTTTTCTGCCCATGTCCAGATACATGACCAAAAAATAAGCGAGGCAGATTGCATAAGAAAGGACATAGAGCATAAGCTGATAGATCTTGGCATCCTTCATAGCGTTATTCAGATGGAGTGTGCGGAGTGTGAGGAGATGGGACTTTATTGTATACCAAGAAGTGCAAGAAGCGAACATAAGCACGATTAATATGCCTTTACGCTTTTTTTCTCATTTCCGAGGCTTGGACTGACAGCTTTTGGCGGGCCTGCCATGATTGCATATATCAAAAAGATGTCCGTGACAAAAAATAAATGGCTTAATGAAGACATATTTAAAGATGGTATTGTCGGAATCTCTGTTTTCTTTGTTACGATAAACCCAAATCCAGCGATAACGTTTATCTAATGTATTTCTAATCATCATCAAATCAGCCATACACAAGGGATTGCTTATCATGTAAAATATCTTCATTCTTATTACCTGGAGGGTGAAGATGAAGAAGATCAAAAAGATTAACACCGCCAAGAGAACAAAGATAATTCTTGAGCAAGACGAAAG
>JBBIPQ010000117.1:0-5573 GCA_037442785.1 Nitrospirota bacterium | reverse complement strand
AAAGATAAAGGTAGTGTCTAATGCTCATCTGAATGGAGCCCCTGAGCATGCTTACAGAGAGGCTGTGGAGAAGATCGAGGATATAATAGCCAGGTTAAGAAAACCCCTGAGAAAGAAGATGGCTAAGAATGTTGCGACATCAGAGAATATGCCCTTTGTTTCATCCTTTGGTGAAAGAGAAGAGTTCGAGAAGGCTGTAATAAAGGCAAAAGAGTATGTCATGTCAGGGGATGTTGTCCAGGTTGTCCTGTCCCAGCGGTTTGATACAAAGACAGAGGCAAGACCTTTCGACATATACAGGGCGCTGAGGGTTATAAATCCTTCCCCATATATGTATTATCTTGATATAGGTGATGCTAAATTGATAGGGTCATCCCCTGAGATACTTGTAAGGCTTGAAGGTGACCGAATAACCCTAAGACCGATTGCTGGCACAAGGAAAAGGGGTGAAACCGAGTCGGAAGATAACGCCCTTGAGGAGGAATTGAGGAAAGACCCAAAGGAGATCTCAGAACATATAATGCTCGTTGACCTTGGAAGGAATGATGTTGGAAGGGTTGCAAGGACAGGCACAGTCAATGTCACTGAACTCATGACTGTTGAGAGATACAGCCATGTCATGCATCTTGTCTCTAATGTGGAAGGTATCCTGAGGGATGGCCTTGATGCCTTTGATGTTTTAAAGGCCTGTTTCCCCGCTGGAACGGTAACAGGCGCCCCTAAGGTCAGGGCAATGGAGATCATAGAGGAACTCGAGCCTGTAAGGAGAGGCCCCTATGCAGGATCAGTAGGCTATTTCAGTTATTCCGGGAATATGGATACCTGCATAACCATAAGGACAATCATTATGAAGGGGAGAAAGGTCTATGTCCAAGCAGGGGCCGGGATTGTGGCTGATTCAATTCCTGAAAGGGAGTACAAGGAGACAGTAAATAAGGCAATGGGTATGATAAAGGCTGTGGAACTCGCTGGAAGAGAGGAGTTTTAGTATGCTTCTAATGATCGATAATTACGACTCCTTCACATATAACCTCGTTCAGTATCTTGGAGAACTTGGCGAGGATGTTCGGGTCTTCAGAAACGATAAGATAACAATAAGGGAGATCGAGGAAATGTCACCGGAGAGGATAGTTATATCGCCAGGGCCATGCACACCAAAGGAGGCGGGTATCTCAATTGAGGTCATAAGACACTTCGCAGGAAAGGTCCCCATCCTTGGTGTATGCCTCGGGCATCAGTCAATAGGTGCGGCCTTCGGAGGTGAGATTATTAGGGCGCCAAGGCTTATGCATGGAAAGACATCCATGATATATCACGATGGAAGGACTATCTTTGATGGTCTGCCGAATCCCTTTGAGGCCACCCGATACCATTCCCTTGTTATAAAGATGGAGACGCTGCCTGAATGCCTTGAGATAACAGCATGGACAGACCAGGGCGAGATTATGGGTGTTAGACACAGGGAATTTATAGTTGAAGGGGTTCAGTTTCATCCTGAATCCATCCTGACAAGGGTAGGTAAGGATCTTCTGAGGAATTTCTTGAGATTGAGGATGGGAGTGCATCATGATTAAGGAGGCCATTAGTCTAATTATCCAGGATATAAACCTCTCAGAGGCTGAGATGGCAGAATGCATGAAGGAGATAATGGAAGGGAAGGCCACGGACGCCCAGATAGGTTCTTTTTTAACTGCCCTCAGGATTAAGGGAGAGACCGTTGAGGAGATAACAGCGGCGGCAAGGATAATGAGGGAAAAGGCAACGAAGATCAAGGCCCCTGATGGTGTAGTAGATACCTGTGGCACAGGGGGTGACATGTCCCATACATTTAATATCTCCACAGCAACGGCGATAGTGGTTGCCTCTGCTGGTGTTCCCATAGCAAAGCACGGCAATCGTTCTGTTTCGAGTCGTTCTGGTAGCGCTGATGTGCTTGAGGCGCTTGGTGTAAAGATAGATCTTCCACCAGAGAAGGTGGAGAGATGCCTTTTTGAGACAGGCTTTGGTTTTCTCTTTGCCCCCATATTTCACCCGGCCATGAAATACGCCATCGGACCGAGGAGGGAGATTGGTATAAGGACGATCTTTAATATCCTTGGGCCTCTTACAAACCCTGCTGGAGCAAAGAGGCAGGTCCTTGGTGTGTTCGCAGATAAACTGACAGAGCCCCTTGCTCATGTCCTTGGTAACCTTGGCGCTGAGGATGTCATGGTTGTTCATGGCGAGGATGGACTGGATGAGATTACGATCTCCGATGGCACGAGGATATCCAGATTCTGGAATGGAAAGGTGGATACCTCCTATGTTACACCCGAGGATTTTGGCCTGGAAAGGGCGGATGTGAAGGAACTCGTTGGAGGGGATAAGGATGAAAATGCAAGGATACTGCTTGAGATACTTAAAGGAGAAAGAGGGCCAAAAAGGGATATAGTTCTAATGAACAGTGCTGCAGCCCTTACTGTTGCTGGAAGGGTTGAAGATTTTAAGGAGGGTGTAGGGATTGCCTCAGAGGTTATAGATTCAGGGAAGGCCATGAGGAAACTGGAAGAGATAATAAAGGTCAGCAACTCAATTTAATGATGATAAAGTCCTTTAGCAAGCAACCCAAGAAGGATAGGGCCTTCATATCAAGGTCGAAGACGGCCTCTTTTATTGATCTTGAAAGGGCAGAAAGGCTTAGGGAGGTCTTCGAGGCCCTTCACGAGGTTAACAAAAATGTTCCTGTTATAGTGGAGGGGAAAAGGGATTCAGAGGCCCTGAGAAAGCTTGGTCTCACTGGAGAGATAATAACCCTACACAGGGGGAATAACCTCTATGATTTTTGCGAGGAGATTGCGGAGAGGTACGAGAGGGTAATCCTGCTCCTTGACTGGGATGAGAGGGGAGAATCCCTTTATAGGTTTTTAAGTAACCATCTCAGGGGACACTGGGAGGAATTTGTCAATTTTAGAGAGATATTAAAGATTCTCTGTCAGAAGGATATAAAAGACATTGAAGGGATACCACGACTTATAAAGAACTTAGAGGGTCAAATACTGGGCCATGAAGAAACTTCTGGGAAATAAGGGGGAGGAGTTAGCCGTCAAATATCTGAAGGGAAGGGGATTCAGGATCCTTCATCGGAACTTCAGAACTCCCATAGGAGAGATTGATATTATAGCAGAGGATAAACAAACCCTTGTCTTTATTGAGGTCAAGACGAGGTCCGATGACTCTTTTGGTCTGCCCTTTGAGTCTGTTGACAGCAGGAAAAGAGAGAGGATGAGGAGGATAGCACTTTTATATCTCAAGCACCTGGGAAAGGAAAGGCCTGTAAGATTCGATGTGATAAGCATTGAGACAAGGGATAACAATAGGATAGATCATATCATAGAGGCCTTCTGAATGCCTATCTTTGTAGTCCATGAACATCATGCTCGACATCTGCACTATGACTTCAGGCTCGAGATGGAAGGGGTGTTAAAGTCATGGGCGGTCCCAAAGGGCCCCTCAATGAATCCTTCTGATAAAAGGCTTGCCATACTGGTTGAGGATCATCCCCTTGATTATGCTAACTTTGAGGGAACCATTCCAGAAGGACAGTACGGTGCGGGTGAGGTCATCATATGGGATAAGGGGACATACCATATCATCAGTGGTGGCATAGAATCAGGCAGGATAGAGTTTTCCCTTAACGGGAAGAAACTTAAAGGAATCTTTGTGCTTGTGAGGATGAAGGGTAAGGAAAAGGAGTGGCTGTTAATGAAGAAAAGAGAGATGTAAGATATAGCGAGCCCTGTTATATAGTCATTGAAGAAGTTTTACATAATTTTAAAATGTAGTAAAATATCGCTATGAAAAAGGATATTTTAAAAAAAGTCTATTTTCATAATGCCGATGACAGGGATCTTGAGGATTTTACATCCCGATTCCTTTCGGGTGGCCTATTCTGGATTTATATAGCGTTGCATCCTGAAAAACAATGGAAGTTAGTATTTGAAAGCCTTAGCAAAGACCAGAAGACAAAATTTATCAGTGAATACAATAAGGCATTTTTATTTACCAGGATATACAAGGAATTTACCAAACTCTGTCTCGGCAGACCAATCACCCTCAAAAACCTTTTCTTGCCACGTTCTGCAAAGACCTCTCCTGAAAGTTTTATAAAGATTACCCGCTCGGATGAATTAAGATGGAAAGAAGCATTAGAACTGATAAGCTGAAACTTATTGTCCAAACAATCGATCGGGCAGCTAAGAAGGCAGGCGTAAAAGACCTGCGGGTTATTCTGTGTGGAGGGCTTGCTTTAATTGCATACGGGATGGAGGAAAGAGCAACTATTGATATTGATGCAGAAATAGATGCTGACATCAGAACAATAGAAAGACTTAAAAAGAATATTCCGTTTCCTGCTGAGCTTTCTTCAGACATATCAAGGTGGAGCATGATAGACATCCCAGAGGGCTATAGAGACAGGATAGTGCCTCTTGAAAGTGTGAAGACGGAAAATATAAAGGTATTCCTGCTTTCACCTTTAGACCTGATAATATCAAAACTCAGGGTGTTCAGAGACAAGGACATCAAGGATGCTATTTTCCTTGTAAGAAAATTCGGAATTAAAAGATCTGATATCTTAAAGGCATCAAAACAGGCAATGGCTCAGTCCCCTCCTTCGACAGAACTCCTGCGTTTTAAGAAAAGCCTACAATACTTTTTAAAGCTTGCATATAAGACCTAAATTGATGATTCTTTGAATCCCTTGAAGTGATATTCTTTTCTCTCGCTATTCATTATAGAGACATTTCAGCCTTAAAAGGGAAATGTTTTAGATAAAATCTTATTAAACCTTTGTAAAATTCCTTTTTTTTCTTAAAACCAAGTGTGCTTGCCGAGGCCCCTAAATGATGAATAACCTTTACATCAGGGCATAAATAAATTTTATAGTTGCTATTTTTGTAAACTCTGTAGCACCAATCTACATCATTAAAAAATATAGGAAATCTTTCATCAAAAGGACCAACTGCATCCCAGCATTCTCTTCTGATCATTAGGGCAGATGTCATTGGCTGAGGGACTATGCCTCCTCTAATATGTTCTTCCATTTTTAGCTTCCATCTATAAAAGGGCCCAATCTTATCGATCCCAAAATATTCTAAGAATATTGCCGGGAGAGAAGGGAATCGACGACAGGATATTTGAAATCTTCCGTCAGGGTAGTAAAGGAGGGGCGCTACCGCTCCTGCATCGGGGGTTTCGGAGAAGAATGATACAAGCCTTTCTGTAGTGTTTTTCATCAACTTAACATCATTATTCAAAAGAAATATGAAATTGCCCTTTGAAATACCCGCACCTTGGTTGATTGCCCTCGCATACCCAAGATTGGTATTGTTTTGGATCAATATTACTTCTGGGAAGGTTTGTTTAATATAATCGACGCTGCCATCTGTAGATGCATTGTCGATGATAATTATTTCGTACATGATATTTCTTGATATATTATATATGGACGCAATACACTCAATCAGAAGATCTTTATGATTCCAGTTAACTATTATGTAAGAAACAAGTTGTTTATTAGTCATAAACACTGCTGT
>JBBIPQ010000116.1:0-5577 GCA_037442785.1 Nitrospirota bacterium | reverse complement strand
TCCCTTCAGGCTCCACGGTGGCTTCCAAAGTAAACATGGTTGAGGAATTGTAATCACTACTTTGCTGTAGCTTAATAGATCTAATCAAGGTAAGATCCATAGACTCTTTGTTGTGAATCTGTAATTTGCTGGTGTCCCATGACGGACTTGCAGATGTGGATTGGTGAACGGGAGAATTGGCGAATCGGAGAAAACTCGCATCCCCTTCTCTTCTTCCCACATTTAAATTTTCATCCGTTCTGACCTCCATTTCGCCAACCCTATCAAAGGTTCCATCGAGTCTACTTGACTCTTTGGAAGCCATAATAGTATCAATATCTGAAACCTTTATCTCACCTTCCGGGGCATCCTCTGTGCCTTTATTGAGCGTGAAGGAGATGGGCCTTACTTTAGTAATTTCCTCCGAGGTCTTTTCTTTGGTTTCAAGGATGCTAATTTCTATGTCCCCGACATTAGTCTTGCTATATGTATCCTTTTCAACTCCATTACTCATATCAGTGTCTATTGTCTGAGAAAGAGGATGGATGATCCATCCGAGGTCTCCAACCAGTCTTTTTGACTCGTTGAAAGTTCCCCCACCATTCTGGGGAGGAGAGAGAGAGGAATTAAGATCATTTCTCCTTGATTGCTGAAGAGGTAGATCAAGGTATTGAAATACCTTAGCCCGTGTGGTCTTTACCGATAGTGTAGTAAAGGTCTTATCAGAGGAGGTCTCTTCTGCTACTGAGGCATCTACCTGCGAGGGCTTACTCAGTATCCCTGAAGGCAAACCTGATACTGATTCAATATTCGAGATCTGGAATTCAGGATTCAGGATCTGGGATTCGGGGTTTGAGGTTTGGGATTTGGTGATGAAGTCTGAAATCCAGATTCCAGATCCTTGACCATATCTGCTTGGCTGCCCATCAGGGGTTTTATTAAGTCTTTCTGGTTCATCGGAAGCCCCATTAGTTTCTGCATTAGTTTCTCCCAGATTTACTGGAGGGATAAGGGATAGCAGGGCAGACAGGAAGGATGCAATGGAAATATCAGTTCTGAGGTTATCGCCTTTATCGATCACCTGGGTCCCCGTGGTTACTTGACCTATAATGATTGGTGATTCCATTCTGAAGGATCAAATACAATAACCATGCCATGACAAAATGGCAGGTGAATAGATGAATAGATGAATTGGTGAATAGGTGAATTGGGAAAAATTTTATCGGGTAGGAAATTTTTTCTCTATCTTGAGGATTCCTGTGGTAAGGCTGGCCACCTTTTTGGGCTCCATGGCAGCCATTATCGAAGATGCCTTCTTTGGCTTCATCATGGAGAGTATCCTTGTTGCTGTCTTTTCATCAAGTTCTGAGATCCTTGCAGCAGCCTCCTCAGGAGGCATTGCCTCATAGGTCTTTACGACCTGTTCAAGTCTCTCGTCCCTGCTCTTTCTTAGGTCCTTCAGTAAATCCTCGATCTGGGCAAGGAGCCTGGAATACCGTTCAATCCTTTCGTCAATATCCTTTCTCAAGGCCATCAGTCTTTCTTCTTCCTTTTTTAGTTCTTCCTCCTTCTCTTTCAGTTCCTTCTGTTTCTTGCTTATCAAACTCAATTGGTCATCCTGAGCATAGGCATGAAGACTAACTATTGCGAACATAAAAAGGCAAAGGATCAAGATAGATGACAGAAGACAGATGGCAGAGATTCGTGCTCCGTGGCTCCGTGACTCCTCGTGCTTCGTGAGAGGGACAACTGACAACGGGAAACGGAACACGGAGACAGAGTCTGACTTCTTAATATCTTTATTAATCAGGGCCATCCTACCTCCTGAATCTTCTCATAATAAAATCAAGGTCCATCTCCTTCTGCTCTTTAACGATGGCCTCCCTTATCTCCTCCTTGATGGTGCTGTCATGGAGGATCTCCAGGAGCCTTTTCTCTCTATAGGCATTAATGAGTTCCTTTTCCTTCTCCATAAGTATTTCTCTCTTTTTCTGCACAATCTTTTTCTGTTGTTTCACCTGTCTTTCCACATGGGCAATATAGTCATGAAAGAGATTGATCTCCTCTGTGTTTAAAAGACCTGTCTCCTGATTTTCCATGAACCTTCTTATCGTTTCCCCTAAAAGGCATTCAAGCCTATTGAGTTTATCCTTTTCAACCATCAGTTCTTCCCTTTTTTGCCTGGCTTCAGCCTCGAGTTGCTCCTTCGTAAAGTTCTTCAGGTTGATTATCTTCTCGATCCTCTCACTGGTCATTTCTCATTCCTTCTTCAAATATCAGGAAAAGGCCTTGGAGGCTGTCTGCAAAGTCCCTCCGATTTCTCATATCCTGTCTTATGTAAGACCTCAGTTTATCGATCATCTCGATAGCTTTGTCGAGCTTTGGCTTTGTTCCAGCCTTGTAGGCACCAAGGTTTATCATGTCTTCAAACCTCTTATAAGTGGCCATCAATTCAATAAAGCGGGAGGCGAGTTCCCTGTGTTTATCATCAACTATATCCGGCATAACCCTGCTGATGCTCTGGAGGACATCAATGGATGGATAGAGTCCATCCATGGCGATCTCTCTTGAGAGGACGATATGTCCATCCAGAATCGCCCTTACAGCATCTGCAACAGGTTCTGAAAGGTCATCTCCCTCAACAAGAACAGTGTATATGCCTGTTATGCTGCCGTTTCTTTCAGCGGTACCGACCCTTTCGAGAAGCCTTGGCAGGAGTGAGAATACTGAAGGAGTGTAACCCTTTGCAGTTGGGGGCTCCCCTGTGGCAAGCCCTATCTCCCTCTGGGCCTGGGCAACCCGTGTTAATGAATCCATGAGTAAGAGGACATCCATTCCCCTGTCCCTGAAATATTCGGCAATTGCTGTTGCTGTAAATGCTCCTCTCACCTTTGCAAGGGGAGGCTGGTCAGAGGTTGATACAACAACAATAGACTTTTTAAGACCTTCCTCACCAAGGTTGTTCTCAATGAATTCTCTCACCTCCCTACCCCTCTCTCCTATGAGGGCGATCACTGTTACAGGTGCTTCTGTAAATCTTGCTATCATACCCATCAGGACGCTTTTCCCTACTCCTGAACCAGCCATTATTCCAACCCTCTGGCCTTTGCCAATGGTCATAAGACCATTTATTGCCCTTATTCCGAGGTCAAGGGGTTCCTTTATCCTCCTTCTCCGGAGGGGGTGGGGTGGTGGAAGATGAATGGTCAGGGGATAGTCTATTCCCCTTACCGGACCTTTTCCATCTATTGGTTCACCCCTATCATTCAAGACCCTACCGATTATGGCGTCAGAGACCTTTACTGCGACCTTACGGCCTATCGAGATTACCCGGCTACCAGGTCTGACACCCGCAATATCATCAACAGCCATCAAAAGGACCTTCTCATCCCTGAACCCAACAACCTCTGCCTCCACGGTCAGGCCATTGTCCGAGACTATCCTGCAGGATTCACCAACGCTTGTCCTGATGCCTGTAGCCTTAATGATCAGGCCTGTGATCTCGGTTACCCTTCCATATATCCTCATGGGATCGATTGATGGAATGGTCTCAATGAGTGGTTTAAGGCTTAAGGTTTCCAATCCTCTCTCCAAGTTCCTTTATGAGGTTTCTTAACTGTTCATCTATATCCGTGCTTACCTCTTCCTGTGGACCTACCACAATGGTACCCTGTGCTGAAATGGATGGATCAACATCAAAGATAAGGTCTTCATGGAGGTTCTGTAGTTCTGGCTTTAATCTCATGAATAGATTATAAAGGGACGGATTTATCTTTATGATTATCGGTCCTGTTTTTTCTATCTTCATAAGGGCCTCTTTTGTCATATTAAGAAGAGTCTCTGGTTCTGTTTCCAGTTCTCGAAGTATTATCTTTCTTGCAAATGACGTGGCAAGCGCTATTATTTCTGCCTGAAGATCTGTGAGCATCTTCTTTCTCAGTGTCAACAGGTCTTTCAGGAGATTTTCTATCTTCTCCAGTATGATCTTTGCCTTTTCCTCTCCCATTGCAAGCCCTGCCTTTTCACCAGCCTCAAAACCCCTTTCATAGGCCTCTCTCTCTATCTCATCAATGGTGTGGTCAATCTCTTTGACCTCCCTATTTTCAGCCTCTTTTTCTAATAGTTCTGGCATGGTGAAGGGAGATACCTCTGCCTCGTAGATTATCCTTCCCTTAGACGACAAGTTCTTCTCCTCCCTTTCCGGCAAGGATTATCTTACCCTCGGATTCAAGCCTTCTTGCTACCCTAACGATATTCTGTTGTGCCTTTTCCACATCAGAGACCCTGACAGGTCCCTTTGTCTGCATCTCTTCCTTTAATATCTGGGCAGCCCTTTGAGACATATTCTTGAAAATCTTTTCCTTCAGTGCCTCCGAGGCGGTCTTGAGTGCCAGGGACAGGTCATCTGTGCTGATCTCTTTAAGGATCATCTGTATACCCCTGTCATCAACATTTACGAGATCATCAAAGACGAACATCAACTGTCTTATTGATTCTGCTATGGCATCGTTCTGTTCCTCTATCTTTTCGAGAACAAGTTGTTCAGTTGTCTTATCACAATGGTTGAGGACCTCTGCTACGGTCTTTATGCCACCAATCCTTTTACCTCGCCCCGTTCCCATCTCTAACTGACCCTTCAGTACCTCTTTGAGCTCTTCAATGGCGCTCTCTGGTATCCGCTCAGTAGTTGCAATCCTCAGGGCCACATCGGCCTTAATGGAATCAGGAAGGGATGATAGAACCTCAGCTCCCTGCACAGGTTCAAGAAGGGATATGACAAGGGCTATTGTCTGGGGATGCTCTGTCATAAGGAAGGCTGCGAGTGTCTTTGGGTCAACCCACCTCAGGGCATCAAGGGGACCTTCCTTTGATGCCATCTCGAGTATCCTTGAGGCATCCTCATCCCCGAGCCCTTTTACAAGGGCCTTTTTGATGAATTCAGCACCTCCGATCCTGACACCTCCCTTTGAGATCGCCTCCTTAGCCTCCCTTAATACCTCATCAACAACAGCCTTATCCACCTTTCCCATTCTCGTCATACAGGATGTTATCTTCCCAATATCAGATACATCAAGGTTTTTCAATATCTCTGAGGCTGCATCCTCTCCAAGAAAACTCAGGAATATGGCAGCCTTTTCATATCCACTAAGGGCCATTTAACTCTCCTCTATCCAGGACTTAATAAGTCCTGCTGCCTCCTGGGGGTTCTTTTTTGCCCATTCCACCACTGTGTCCTTAGGTGTTCCCTCAGGTATCTCCATTGATTTCTCGATCTCTGCAACTGTCCTTGGAAGCGCTACAGGTTGTGGCTGCATCCTTGCGGGTGCTGTAAGGGTCTTCATAAGGGGTCTTATAACAAGGAGGAAGAGAAGGATGATCCCGATTATAGGTACTGCATATTTTGCAACGGTTAGAACCAGAGGTAAGATCTCCTTCTTAGGTGCTGGCAGTTCTTCCTCCTGCACCGTCTCAAAGGGCATATTCACTACCTTTACATCATCACCCCTGTCCTGCATGAAACCAATCGCCCTCTTAACCATCTCCTCAATATTTTTCAACTCTTCCTCGCTCCTTGGGGTATATTTCCTCTCCTTTGTC
>JBBIPQ010000115.1:0-5585 GCA_037442785.1 Nitrospirota bacterium | reverse complement strand
TATTGAACATCCTCTATAAAATTCCTACTCTATCCTGAGCAGTTTCCTCAGCTTTTTATCTGTCTTTACTATCTCATCAAGATTGTCTCCCGTGATATCCCAGGAATACTCTCCCTTATTATTCCTGTGTAGTTTGATCTTTACAGGCTTGGGTGGTTTTATCTGCTGGATCTCAGGTTGTTTCCTGAATTGTATCTCTGGTTTTTCTGCACTGATCACACCAGAAGAAAAGATCAGATTCATGAGCAGAACCATTAATATTATATAAAAGGTATCTGGTGCCCTCTTCTCTTTTCTTGTTTCTTTCTCTGTTATCATTTAATAACTCCTGTATCTGTTTGTTATCGGGAATCTCCTGTCCCTTCCAAATGCCCTTGGAGTTATCTTTATCCCTGGAGGAGACTGCCTCCTCTTGTATTCGCTGCTGTCTATCATCCTGAGAACCTTCTCCACACACTCGGGCTCACAGCCCATAGCAATTATCTCTTCAAAGCCCCGGTCATCCTCAACATAGGCCTTGAGTATCGGGTCGAGGACAGAGTAGGGGGGTAGCGTATCGGTATCCTTCTGATCTGGCTTCAGTTCTGCTGAAGGTTCCTTTGTTAGTACCCTTTCAGGTATTACATCCCGACCCTCTTTCCTGTTTTTCCACTCGCAGAGCTTATAGACCATTGTCTTTGGCACATCCTTTATAACAGCAAATCCTCCAGCCATATCTCCATAAAGGGTGGCATAGCCGACGCTCATCTCAGACTTGTTACCCGTTGTCAGGACTATCCATTTAAACTTATTCGAAAAGGCCATCAGTATATTGCCTCTTATCCTTGCCTGTATATTTTCCTCTGTTGTGTTCAAAGGAAGCCCTTTAAAATGGGGGGAAAGATTCTTAAGGTATGTATCAAATATCTCTGTGATAGGAACAACAATCAATTCTATACCGAGGTTTTCAGCCACTCTATGGGCATCTTCCCTGCTCTCCTTTGAGGTATAAGGAGATGGCATAAACAGGCATCTTACATTTTCTCTTCCTATGGCATCAACAGCTATCGCTGCAACAAGACTCGAATCAACACCACCACTAAGTCCAATAATAGCACCCTTAAAATTATTTTTTCTTATATAATCCCTCGTTCCAAGGACAAGGGCATTGTATACCTCTTCCATAGGTTCTGTGACCGCAACATTCTTAACAGGCAAAGGTCTTTTATCTGCCTTGATCTTTTCCCTTGTGATAATGATCCTCTCAACCCTTTCAATGCTCATGAGTTTCTGCCTTCTCCTTGGATCATGGAGTCGCCTCATAAAAACCGCATCGAGATTGAGGTCTGCTATTATGAGGTCCTCCTCGAATTGCCTGCCCCTACAGATCACCTCACCCTGCTCGCTTATAATAAGGCTCTGGCCATCAAATACAAGCTCGTCCTGACCTCCCACTGTATTGAGATAGGCGATGATCACGGCATTGTCAGATGCCCTTGTGGAGAGCATCTTTTCCCTGAAAGTTGCCTTTCCGATATTATAAGGTGATGCGTTTATGTTTATAAGGACCTCTGCGCCTGATAGTGACTGGGTATGGGCTGGCCCCTCTGGATACCATAGATCCTCACATATATTTATCCCAATCGTGACATCCCCGATCTCATAAACAGGTGAGCGGATTCCTGCACGAAAATATCTGAATTCATCAAAGACACCATAATTCGGCAGGTACATCTTGTGATATACATCAACTATCCTTTTGTTGTGGATTATTGCTGCTGCGTTGTATATATCATCCTTCTTATCAACAAAGCCCACCACAACAACAGGACCCCAGACCTCTTCCTTAATCTCTTTAAGGATCTCCATGTTATCCCTTATGAATTGGGGCTTAAGGAGCAGGTCTTCAGGTGGATAGCCTGTGACAGCAAGCTCAGGAAAGGCAATCAGATCAGGGTTGTATTCTGACGCCATCTTTATATAATGGGTAATCTTATCCCTGTTGCCCTCAAGATCCCCGACTGTAGGATTTATCTGGGCAAGGGCTATCCTTAATGTCTTCATGCATAAATAATAATTGAACATGCCCTTTTTGTAAAGACGGGCTGGAGAGTTATTATCCTTACAGGTTATAATGTCTTTTATGAGTTTTGAAAAAGGAAGAAAGAGAAGCTTATATCCATTCAGGCCAAAATCTATTGCTATACTGATATTCTTCATAATAGCGCTTGTTACAATCTTTCAAGATAAATTTGTTGACAGGAAGACATCAAAGAGGCAGCAGGGGAATCAGGAAAGCTCAAGGGCAGTAAATGGCGAATATGTAAGTGTCTTACGGGTTCACGATGGAGATACCGTGAGCATAGTTATCGGTAATATCGAAGAGAAGATGAGACTCATAGGAGTGGATGCCCCTGAACTGGGTCAGGAACCCTGGGGCAAGAGGGCAAAGAGGAAACTCCAGGAAATAATGAGAAAGACTGATAAGACTGTCCGGATAGAGTTTGACGTGGAGGGGAGGGATAAGTATGGGAGGCTGCTTGCCTATCTATGGACAAAGGATGGAAGATTAATAAATGAAGAGATGATAAGGTCTGGTTATGCCTTTGTCTACACAGTGCCGCCTAATGTGAGATATGTGGACAGGTTTAGGCGAGCTCAAGAAATAGCATCGAAGAGGAGGGTTGGTATCTGGGGTGAAAAGGGGCTTGAGGAGAGGCCCTCTAATTACAGGAAGACTCACCCGAGGGATTGAGACATGAAGATACTTGCCATTGAAACCTCAACAATGCTTGGTGGCGTAGCCATAATGGATGAGAACACTCTAATTGCAGAGATAAGGCTCAATGTAAAGACCACCCACTCAGAGAGGCTGATGATAGGGATAGACTCAGCCCTCAGGCTTGCAAATCTGAGGATAGAAGAAATGGATGCCTTTTGTATCTCTATCGGCCCTGGTTCGTTTACGGGCCTGAGGATAGGTCTGAGTACTGTTAAGGGTTTTGCCTTTGCAACAGGAAGGCCTGTTATTACAGTCCCAACCCTTGATGCCTTTGCCTGGAGCCTTCCGTTCAGTGCCTATCCGGTCTGCCCAATGCTCGATGCAAGAAAAAAAGAGGTCTATACTGCCCTTTACGAATGGCGTGAGCATGGCTTTGAAAAGATTGTGCCTGAGTTATCTGTAAGACCAGGGGATTTTATAAAAGGTCTCAAAGGCCCTGTGATATTTACTGGAGAGGGTGCAAGGCTTTACCGGGATGTCATAGTGTCTGTTAAAGGGGATGAAGCTATCTTTGTGCCTTCTCACTCAGATGTCCCCTTGCCGTCTGCTGTTGCATATCTGGGGATGAGAAAGGCGATGAATGGTGACTTTTCAGACCCTGTTACCATTACACCCCTTTACATCAGGAAGTCAGAGGCAGAGATAAAGTTTGGTGGTCTGTGATAGAATAATCAAAAGTTCCAACGAGTCAAACAGACTCGTTGGAAGCCTTTTAAATCATGGATAAGGATCAAAAGGGAAAAGTTTATCTCGTTGGTGCTGGCCCTGGAGACATAGGGCTCTTAACTGTTAAAGGTCTGAGGTGTCTCCAGAAGGCAGATGTGGTCATCTATGACTTTCATCTGAATGCCCAGATACTGAATTATATCAATCATGATGCAGAGTTCATTTATGCTGGTAAAAGGGGAGGGCACCATGAGATGACCCAGGAAGAGATAAACAGTGTCATCATAGCAAAGGCAAAGGAGGGCAAGGTCGTTTGTAGATTGAAGGGCGGAGACCCCTTTGTATTCGGAAGGGGTGGTGAAGAGGCAGAGGTCCTCTCAAGAAACGGTATAGATTTTGAGGTCGTTCCTGGTGTCAGTTCTGCCATTGCAGCCCCCGCCTATGCGGGCATTCCCCTTACTCACAGGCTTTACTCCTCTTCCTTTGCGGTTATACCTGGCTATGAAGATACTACAAAGGAGACATCATCAATAGAATGGTCTAAGCTCGCAACAGGGGTTGGAACGCTTGTAATACTCATGGCAATAAGAAACATAGAAAATCTTGTCCAGAAGCTAATCGAAAATGGCCGTAACCCTGATACTCCTGTTGCTGTCATTCGGTGGGGTACAAGGCCTGACCAGAAGACCATTGTGAGCACCCTGAGAAACCTTGTGTCGGATATAAGGGAGAACGAGATAAGGCCACCATCGGTCATTGTTGTTGGAGATGTTGTGAAACTGAGGGATTCCCTCAAATGGTACGAGAAACTCCCACTATTTGGCCACAGGATACTTATAACAAGGGAACATTCAGGTGGTTTTGAGAGGCTGGAGGATCTGGGAGCAGAGATAATAGAGCTTCCGACAATCGAGATCCAACGGCCAGTTAGCTATGAGGGTCTTGACAGGGCAATAGAAGGAATAGATACCTATAACTGGATAGTATTTACGAGTTCAAACGGGGTCAGGTACTTTCTTGAGAGATTTTTTGAGCTTGAAAGGGACATTAGGGACCTTAAAGGGTTAAAGGTATGTGCAATAGGTTCAAAGACAGCAGCAGAGATAAAGAGATACGGCATTAAGGTAGATATGATACCCGATGAGTTCCGTGCCGAGGGTTTGGTTGAGGCATTTTTGAGGGATGCTAAAAGGGAAGGTCCCCAACCCCTTAAAGACCTTAGAATTCTCCTTCCAAGGGCAGAGGTTGCAAGGGATGTATTCCCGGAGATGGTCAGGAATCTGGGAGGATACATAGATACACCTGTAACATACAGGGCAGTAAGGCCAGACCTGCACGGGAAGAGATTAAAGAGGTTCCTCAGAGAGGGAAGGATAACCGTGGCAACCTTTACGAGTGCTGCCACATTCAAGAATTTTGTTGATATTATGGGAGAGGATGCCATAGACTTCCTCAGGGGTGTTAAGATAGCTGTTATCGGCCCTGTAACTGCTGAGGCTATTAAAAAAAGAGGACTTAAGGTGGACATAATGCCAGGTAAGGCAACGATTGAGGCAATGGTTGAGGAGATTATAAAGGTTTTAACCAGGTTTTAGCTTTTTACAGTGGCTTGACCTTGAGGAATTTCCTTTTACCGACCTTTAAAATATATTCACCTTCAGGGATTTTCCTCTCAGGATCAACAACCTTCATATCATTGATGACCACGGCCCCCTGTTTTATCAATCTAACTGCCTCACTTGTGCTACTAACAAGGCCTGTTAATTTCATGAGCTTTGGCACCCATATCTCCTCTCCATCCCAGTGAAAATCCATCTCGGGGATCTCCTCTGGCATACCCTTATCCCTGAAGATATGTTCAAACTCCTCCTTTGCCTTAATTGCCTCATCCCTTCCCCAGTACCTCTCAACGATCTCCATGGCAAGCCTTTCCTTGGCCTCCTTTGGATGAACAGAACCATCTCTTATACCTTCCTTCAATCTCACAAATTTCTCAAGGGATATGTGGCTTAGGAGTTCATAGTACCTGAGCATGAGGTCATCGCTTATAGACATTATCTTTCCAAACATCTCCTTTGGGGGCTCCGTGATCCCGATATAGTTACCAAGACTCTTTGACATCTTCTTTACCCCATCAAGACCTTCCAAGAGCGGCATA
>JBBIPQ010000114.1:0-5635 GCA_037442785.1 Nitrospirota bacterium | reverse complement strand
GATTAGCCAGGTCTTTCCTGGCAAGCTACGGGACAGTGTCCTAAATTTTCAGGAGGAAGGATGAGTAAGAGACTTTACGTGGGCAACATATCTTTCAGGGCTTCAGAAGAAGACCTGAAGGAACTCTTCTCAAAGGCAGGAGAGGTGGTATCAACAAAACTGATAACAGATGCAGCAACAGGCAGGTCAAGGGGATTTGGTTTTATTGAGATGAGCAGCGATTCAGAGGCAGATAAAGCCATATCCATGCTTAACGGAGCGAGCTTCATGGACCGCAATATCGTTGTCAGTGAGGCTAAGCCTCAGGAGAAGAGAGAAAGAGGCGGCAGAGGAGAAAGAAGCAGCTTCAGAGGAAGAAGAACGGGTAGAAGGGATTAAATCCCTTTAATCAATACCAGATTTCGATAGTATCATAGAACCAAGAGACAGGCCTATTTCCTTCGAGACAACCTCACACTTGGATTGAAAGAGATAGAAGATTAACTTATCTCTTTTAACTTCCTGAAGGGTCTCAAAGTTTCCTTGTCCCTTACTAATGGTGAGGTCTGCCCTTTCGAAATACCCTCTGAATTCTGCAGATGTCAATTCAAGAATAGTGCCAACACAGTCGGAGCCATTATCTATCACATTGCAGACATTGGTCAGTCCAGTCTCTACAGCATCAACAATGGTACAATCGTTTATCACAGGAGACCCTTTGACAACGGCCGTGACAGGATTACCAAGAGAAATCAATGTCTCTATCAAGACCCTGTCAAATATGATCTCACCAGCGTTATCAAGGAGGTAGAGGATATCTTTTCCTCTATTCAATGCTGATCTTAAAGAGGAATAATCATCAATCGAGAGGGGATTATTAAGGGACCTTTCAATAGATGCCTCTATATCTACCGAGGTAAATATCCCAAAGTCTATAATGTTACCGGCAATTGCGAGACGTAAGGCCGTATAAAGGGGGTCTCTGCTTTCTTCGACTATCCGCTTTAATGATGGATAAAGACCAAGGGCGATCCTGTTATATTCTGATTTAATATCTTTAAAAGGGTCATTTCCAAGAAGATGCCTTATCCTCCTGTGAATAAATGTTGTTGCATGGGCAGGTACCCTTGAAGTATCGGCATCCTTTATATCATCAAGAACTGCTTTTAATATCTCTTCCTGAAGGTCTTTGTCCTTTGTGCCATGTCTCAGGGCAATAATAGCCTGTCTTAAAAAACAGGGAAAACAGTCAAGATGTATCCTCATCTATCTGCCTTTTAGGGCCTTTAAGGCTATATCTTTCCTGAAGTGCATGCCCTCAAACTGTATCTCCTTTATAGCATCATAAACCCTGTTCCTTGCCTCTGCAATATCCTTTCCAAGGGCTGTCACACCAAGAACCCTACCGCCTGAGGTGACCACATCACCATTGTTAAATCTCGTTCCTGCATGAAAAACATAGAGGTTCTCCATGTCTTTCAGCCTATCAAGGCCTTTAATAACCTTACCTTTTTCATACTTTCCAGGATACCCCTTTGAGGCAAGGACAACGCAGACCGATGCTTCTGGCCTCCATTCTATCGCTATTTCTGAAAGCCTCTCCTCTATTATCGCAAAGGATATGTCCACAAGGTCTGTCTTAAGCCTTGAAAGTACTGGCTGAGTCTCAGGGTCACCAAAACGACAGTTAAACTCAAGTACATAGGGATTGCCATCCTTAATCATCAGGCCTGCGTAAAGGATACCCTTATACTTTATACCTTCAGCCCTCATCCCTCTTATGGCAGGAATCATTATCTTATTTATTACCTTTCTTTCGACCTCTTCCGTAATTACAGGGGCAGGGCTGTAGGCCCCCATACCTCCAGTATTAGGACCCTCGTCATTATCAAAGACCCTTTTATGATCCTGGGAACTTACCATGGGGATAATGGTTTTGCCATCACAAAAGGCCATAAAAGAGGCCTCCTCTCCCTCAAGGCATTCTTCGATGACTACCCTTTCTCCCGCATCACCGAATATCCTTTCCTTCATTATCAATCTCAGGGCATCCATGGCCTCATCAATAGTTCTGGCAACAAATACGCCTTTGCCTGCTGCAAGACCATCTGCCTTAACAACAATAGGGGCGCCCTTAACCCTGATATAGTCTTCAGCATGAAGATAAGAGGTAAAGACCCTGTATTCTGCAGTAGGAATACCATATCTACGCATAAAGTCCTTTGCAAAGACCTTACTCGCCTCAAGCATAGACGCCCCCATGGTGGGACCAATTATCTTTCTGCCCTCCTTTTCAAAGAGGTCAACGATCCCCTTCGATAGGGGCTCTTCAGGGCCAACAATCGTTAGGTCAATCCATTCGTACTTTACAAAATCAAGGAGGGCCTGGAAATCATTGTTAACATCTATGCATTCAGCAATCTCTGCAATCCCAGCATTACCAGGCATGCAGTAAATCCTGTCAACATGTCTGGATTGGGATAATTTCCAAACAAGGGCATGTTCCCTTCCCCCACTTCCTATGACAAGAACCTTCATCCTTTAGCCTCGGTCTTTTTAACGAGCCAGTAAACGAGTCCTATAACAAGGACTGAAGCCACAAGATAATACACCGTCTCGGGCTTTTCATGCTTCAGGGTTGCTATCATCGTCTCCCTTATTGTTGTAACAAGGGCAACCCCTATGAAAACACTTATCTGGAATTTTCCACCCCTCAGGTGTGCGATCTCTGTATCCATCAGTTCTATGACAACCCAGAGTATGAGAAGTGAACCAAGGGCTGTTATTATCCCGCTTTCAAGATCGCCTGAAAGAAGTTGCTGCACATCCGATACAAAAAGACCTATCACGCCAAGGGTCAATCCTATAAGGGCAAGGACGAGGATGAGATTCATCGTCTGAGAGAAACGCTCAGAGAAACTGATAAGGGCATTTTTCACACGATAGGCAGGTGAGTAGGCCCTCAGCTCCTCCTCTATATAGGAGGATGTTATTATGTCAAGGTTTATATCAAGTATCTTCTCAATCGATACTATGGCCTTAATCCTATCCTCAGCACCATCTATATTTTCGTTTATTGTGGATATACAGAAATTCCTAACTATGTTAACAGCCCGATTCATGTAATGGGCATCAACAAGGGCCTTTACATGTTTCTGGCCTATACTGATAAGCCTCTCGTAGTAACGACTGTCATAATTACCCGAGAACAGGTCAAGAAACCATTTCCTCTGGGCATTAAAGACATGGGTTCTAATGGTATCCTCTGTAAAGTATCGGGCTGCATCCTTAGTCTGGAGGATCCATGTATGAAGGGCCTCCATAGCCCTGTCAGCCTTCGCGGCCATAAGATCCCTGAGGGAGAGGAGTCTCTTTTCATCCTCCTCCCTGAAATCATAATGTGCCTTTATCTCTTTAAAGGATTTCATCTCAGTGCCTGAAGTGCCTGACCCCTGTAATGATCATTGTCATATTGTGCTCATCCGCAGCCTCTATGACCTCCCTGTCCTTCAGGGAACCTCCTGGCTGAATAACAGCAGTAACCCCCTTCTCTGCGAGTATATCTATACCATCCCTGAAAGGGAAAAAACCATCTGAGGCAGCAACGGTCCCCTTTGTTGATTCCTGTGCTAACATTGAGCCAATCTTAGCAGAATATACCCGGCTCGTCTGACCTATGCCTATGCCAACTGTCCTGTCCTTATGGGCATAAACTATAGCATTTGATTTGACATGCTTACAGACCTTCCAGGCAAAGGCAAGGGCCTCTAACTCATCAGGGGTGGGTTGTCTCTTTGTTACTGCCTTGAGGGCGGTCACATCCTCTTCTGAATAGTCCCAGTCCTGAAGGAGGAGACCACCAGCTATCCTCTTCATGTCCCATCCACAGGGTCTCTGACCTTTAAGTTTCTTTATATTCTCTATCTGTAAGAGCCTGACGTTAGGCTTCTTCTGGAAGACCTCCCAGGCACTCATGGAGAAGGAAGGAGCTATTACAACCTCAAGAAAGAGTTCTACCATCTCCTTAGCAGCCTCAGCATCCACCTCGGTGTTGAAGGCAACAACACCTCCAAAGGCAGAGACAGGGTCTGTCTTTACCGCCTTTCTGTAGGCATCAGCGGCAGTATCACCAGTGGCTACCCCACAGGGGTTATTGTGTTTAATCACAGCGCAGGCCTTCTTATCAAACTCAAGGACAAGCGTTAAGGCAGAGTGGGCATCGAGATAGTTATTAAAGGACATCTCCTTGCCTTGAAGAACCTTCGCATCTGCGAGGGATAGCCCGTCGGTCCTTTCTTTGTAAAGGGCAGCCTTCTGCTGAGGATTCTCACCATACCTCAGAATAGAGACCCTCTTCATCGATGTGGCAAAGAACTCAGGGAATGTCCTCTCCTTATCGATTATACCTGAGAGATAATCCGCAATGAGCGTGTCATATCGAGCAGTATGGGAGAAGACCTTTCTGGCAAGATTCAATTTTGTTTCCTTGCTCAGGACACCCCCTGATGCCTTCATCTCCTCGATTATACCCTTATAATCATCAGGGTCAACAACAACTGCTACATCCTGATAGTTCTTTGAAGCGGCCCGTAACATGGTTGGGCCACCTATATCTATGTTCTCTATCGCCTCCTCAAAGGTGACCCCCTCCTTTGAGATGGTTTCCTCAAAAGGGTAAAGGTTCACAACGACCATATCAATCGGTTTAATACCGTGCCTTTCTATGGCCTCCATATCCTCGGCCTTATCTCTCCTTGCAAGAAGGCCTCCGTGAATCTTTGGATGCAGTGTCTTGAGCCTTCCCTCAAGCATCTCAGGAAAACCAGTGTAATCAGAGACATCCATGACATCAATTCCAGCCTCTCGCAAGGCCTTTGCGGTTCCACCTGTTGAGAGTATCTCAACCCCCATCCCAGCCAATTCCTTTGCAAACTCAACAATCCCCCTTTTGTCAGAGACACTGATAATGGCCCTTTTAATCATCTCTCCTCCTCTATGCCAGGTTATTCACCTGGTTTTATTTTCTAAGACTTCTTTGAAGTAACAGCAAAGAAAGTGGAATATACAGGTTTTATCTGATTACTCTGACATTTTGGACACTTAATCTCTGCCTTCTCCTTCTCCTTGATACCCATAACCAGAGAAAAGGTCTCCCCACACTTTTCACACTTATACTCATAAACCGGCATGGCAAACCTCCTTCTTTGGTTTTTTGAGTGTAGTTATTTTAGCACAAAAATGTCCTTTAAGCTCACAAATCTTCCATCCCCGATTATTATATGATCAAGCACATCTATCCCGATGATTTCGCCAGCGTTCTTCAATCTTTCTGTCACAGTAATATCATCATTGCTCGGTGACGGGTCACCGCTGGGATGGTTGTGAATAAATATAACAGACTGGGCTGCCTCCCTTACAGCCTCTCTGAAGGCCTCACGGGGATGTATAAGAGATCTGTTCAGGGTACCTTCCGAGACCCTGACCTCTTTCAAGAGGCGATTCTTTGAATCAAGAAGAAGGCAAGAAAAAATCTCCTTTTTGAGGTTCTTCATCCTTGGAGCGAAATAGGAATAAACTGCCCGGGCCGATGAAAATGCAGGCCTGTTTTCTTGAGATTCACTCATCAATCTCTTGCCCAGTTCAAAGGCTGCCTTTA
>JBBIPQ010000113.1:0-5671 GCA_037442785.1 Nitrospirota bacterium | reverse complement strand
CTATATGTGGTGCCTCTGCAATAGCGGTTATATCGCCCATTGTAAGGGCAAAAAAGGAAGAAACCTCAATCTCTCTCATAGTCATAATGATCATTGGCCTGACCTCCATAGTCTTTTATCCCATATTAAATGATATCCTGGGGCTAAAGACCAGGGAATTCACGCTCATTGCTGGCACAACAATCCCGATGATGGGACAGGTAAAGGTGACGAGCCTTCAGGTGGCAGGCATGGATGGGCTTTCTGAGGCCCTTAGATACAAACTGATCAGGGTTTCGATGTTACTCTTCCTGGCAATAGGGGTTGCGATGCTATTCAGGGAGGAGGGAAAAGGTCTCCGTCTTCCATGGTTCATGCTCATCTTTGTGGGGCTCGCTATAACTACAAACATGATTGAGGGATTATCAAAACTGAGGGCAACCCTTCAACCCTTGAGCACATTCTTCCTTTCCTCTGGTCTTGCTGCCATAGGGCTGTCTGTGGATTTCGATTCCATAACAGTTGAGGGAACTCGACCCTTATTTTCAAGTTTAATATCCTGGGGTTTGATCCTTACAGGTATCATAGTTTTTTTGAGGCTATTGAATGTTTAGGGACAGGCTTATATACAGGCTTTTCTTGATGCTTCTCTTAGTTTCAGCCATCACAATGCTGTCTATCCTTGCCGTAACCAGAGACGAGATGGAAAAGATTAAGGAAGGAATGGATGTCCTTCTCATTGAGAAACAGGTTCTGAATGACTTTATCTCCATATCCTTTTATATGTTTTTTCTATCATTCCTCCTCTCCCTCTTTCTGTCCCAGAAGATACTTCACCCTGTAAAGGAACTCTACAAAGGTGCCCTTTCTATTAAGGAAGGCAATCTGATCAAGATACAGGTGCCAAAGACATACGATGAACTCAAGGAGGTGATAGATGTATTCAATGAGATGTCTGCCTCCCTTAAGGAAAAGACAGAGGAGTTGGAGAGAAAAAACAGGGATATAAAGGATGCAAAAGACTTCCTTGAGACGGTCATGGACAGTATTGAGGATGAGATAGTCATTATTAATAGAGATATGAAGGTGGTTAAGGTAAATAGGGCAGCCATGAGGAAATATCATGATTCTGACCTTCTCCCAGCAGAGGCAAGCTTCGATGACAAAGATATCAAGGATAGGACATGTTACAGAATCTTTCACAAAAAAGGACAAAGGTGTGATATAGAGGACTGTCCAGCCATGACAGTTTTCCAAACAGGAAGGACCTATAGGACCATCCACACCCACACTGATGACAAGGGCAATAAAAGCTCTTATGAGATAGTGGCATCTCCTGTATTTGACCATCAGGGAGATGTTGTTTACACGATTGAGGTGTTAAGGGATATTACTGACAGGATGCGGTATGAGGAAGAACTGAACAGAAAGAATAAGGAGCTTACTGTTCTGAACAGCATTGCAGGGATCCTGTCAAGGGCCTTAACTGAGAAGAACGCTATTCAGGAAGCCATATTCCAGGTTGTCGATATGCTCGGGATGGACGACGGTGGAATCTTTCTGATAGATGACAGGACGAATGAGCTTGTATGTTATCTCACTGACAAAAAACTACCCTATGGCAATAATCTACCCAGCAATGTAATAAGATCGGGTATAATTCACATATCATCGGATATGTCAGGCAATAGTGATTTAATCCCTTACTGGTTTAGTGAACTGGGCATTAGGTCATGCTGCTGCGTGCCTCTTAAGGGAAGGGATAGGATGATCGGGGCACTTTATCTCTTCAGTACAGAGCCCCATGACTTCAGTGAGGAAGATAGAGTAATACTCAGGTCAGCAGGAGATATGATCGGTATAGCCATTGAAGGTATAAAGCTCTATGATGAATTGAAAAACCTGAGAATCACAGAAAAGGGTCTTGCAGATATGGTATTTAACAGCATTAGCGAAGGCCTTTATACCATTGACAATAACTATACCATAACCTCAATGAACAGGGCAGCGGAGGAGATGCTCGGTCTATCCTCAAAAGAGGTCATTGGTAAGAAATGTATGGAAGTTATAGGCCACAGGGAACCAGGATATGATAAGATACTATGTGACAGCAATTGCCCATTGTCATTGTCTTTAAAGGGAGAAGGGATTACAAGGGATGCAGATTATATTAGGTCTGACGGGAGAAGGCTATCCCTCAGACTTAGCTGCTCTCCACTAAAGGATTCAAGAGGGAAAGTGATAGGGGCTGTTGAGGTCTTCAGTGATGTAACAAAAGAGAGGGAGATAGACAGGATGAAGACAGAATTCGTAAAGACCGTATCCCACGAATTCAGGACTCCCCTATCAGCAATAGTTGGCATGACCGAGATGCTCCTTGAGGATGAGGTACAAGGAGAAAGGGCTAAAGAGTATCTCAACACGATCATGAAGGAGGGAGAAAGGCTCGCCGCAATGGTAACAGACCTCCTTGATATCTCCAGAATGGAGTCAGGTGAATGGATCTTGAACAGGGCAGAGATAGATTTTAACCTCCTTATGCATGATATAAAGAAGACCCTTCTCAGCATGCTCAACAGGAAAAAGATTCAACTGGAAACATCCATAGGCAATAATGTAAAATGTTTTATGGGAGACAGGGAGAAATTGAAACAACTTTTGATAAATCTGATAACAAATTCTATTAATTATTCAGATGAAGGTTCTTTGATTGATGTAAATATAAACAGGAATGGAGATAGATTATTGATCAGGGTCTCTGATACAGGATGGGGCATACCCATTGAGGACATCCCCCATCTAACCAGAAAATTCTACAGGGGAAAACATGGCATAAAGACTAAGGGGACAGGCCTTGGACTTGCCCTGTGCAAAGAGATTGCAAGGCTTCATGGAGGAGATATTTCCTTTACGAGCAGACTCGGCATGGGAACGACCGTTACCGTGGAACTCTCCTTTGAAGGAAAGGCTGATGAGTAAGGTCATTGTAATCGATGACGAGCCATTTGTACTCATGATGATTGAGGACAAACTCAGGCGTGCTGGCATTCAGGTCATAACCCTCAGGGAGAGTATCAATGCCCTCCCTGTGATAAAAAAGGAAAGGCCTGATCTCATAATACTTGACTGGATGATGCCAGAACTGAGTGGTTTAGACCTCTGTAAGATGATAAAATCAGATATCGAACTTAAAGATATCCCTATCTTTATGCTTACTGCAAAAGGTCAGGATACAGACAAACAGCTTGGACTAAAGAGCGGCGCCATACAATACATAACAAAACCATTCAGTCCAAAGGCCCTCCTTGAGATGGTCAAAAAATTCTTGGATAGGGGTGAAGGTATTTGAATCAGTCGACATCTAATCAGGAAACCATCCTCAAGGACCTGGAGCTAACTGTCCAGGAACTGAGCCACACCTATGAAGAGCTTTCCCTCCTTTATAAGTTATCAGAGGTGCTATCAGGAATGACTGTTGATGAGATAGCAGAGCAAGTAGTTGAAGAGGCTATAAATACCCTTGATGTCAGAACAGCATCCCTCCTCCTTTATGATGAGATAGAGGATAAACTCTATACAAAGAGTTGCAGGGGAAGATGGGATAAGAAGATCACCATAACAGAGGAGGATAGAATAATCTGGACATCCATTGAAGAAAAAAAGCCCGTTGCCTTCTGCAAGCTTTCTGAGGCAGGATTTACCGATTATAACCTGGCAGAGAGGTCCATTTTAGTGTGCCCCCTAATCGGAAAGACAAAGGTAGTTGGTGCCATGGTCCTGGCTGATAAGGAATCAAAGGGAGAATTTTACTCAACAGATATAAAACTGATGATGGCCATAGCAACACATGCTGCCCTGACCATAGAGAATGCCTTGCTTTACAAGGAACTGGAGGACTTTTTACTTTCCGCAATCAAATCCCTTGTTAAGGCCCTTGAGGCATCTACGCAATGGACCGCAGGCCATACCGAAAGGGTTACGGAATATGCAATGGGTATCGGAAAGGCCCTTGGTCTCAGCAAAAAAGAACTGGAGGAATTGAAGATCGCCTCCCTTTTACACGATATAGGCAAGATAGCGATACCAAAACATATCCTTGACAAACCTGACAAACTTACCGAAGATGAGATGACAGAGGTAAAGAGGCATCCCGTTATTGGAGCGGAAATACTTGGTGAGTTCAAGAGGCTCAAAAATATAGTCCTCGGGATAAAGTACCATCATGAACACTGGAAAGGAAATGGTGGTCTCCTTGGCGTAACAGGTAATAATATACCCTTAATAGCCCGCATCCTTGCTGTTGCGGATGCCTTTGATGCGATGACCTCTGATAGGCCTTACAGGAGGAAGAGGTCTTTAGACGAGGCTATAAAAGAGATATTGAACCAGGCGGGGAATCAGTTTGACCCTCTTATTGTTGATGCCTTTAAAAGCTGGATCAGCCAACAATACCAAGCTTTCTGATCCTCAGTTTTACGCCTAATTGCCGTGCTATATCCTTGCACTTCTCCAAGTCAACCCCTTCCATCTCAATCACTGTCATCTGAACATCAGGGATATATTGCTTCGCATCCCTTATAAACGATAGGACCTCTTTAAAGGCATTCTTAAAGGCGGGGGCGCAGATCCTATTATAGGCATCCTCATCATGCACATCGAGACTAACAGATATAGAATCAACAAGCCCTTTCAGCTCAGGCAATATATTCCTCCTGTGGATGAGATTTCCGTGGCCATTTGTATTTATCCTCACTCGACCACCCCTTTCCTTTATCCATTTAGCGACATCCTTAACTGTATCGAGTCTTATGAGAGGCTCACCATAGCCACAGAATACGATCTCCTTATATCTTGCTGGCTCACCTATAGCAGCCTTAATCTCATCTTCTTTAGGCTCATAAGATAATCTCAGGTTATGACCCTTTACATAATCAGTGTGAAATTTAACACAGAAAGAACACTGGTTCGTGCATCGGTTGGTAATATTAAGATACAGGTTATCCCTTATCTGGTAAGCGATCTCGCTCTTGGGTAATTCCCCAATCTTAAAGAGTCTTCTCGCATTGAGGGCTGTAATCCTTGCAATGTCATCAGTGCTTACACCTCGTAGAGAGGCTATCCTTTCAATGGTATGAATAATATAAGAGGGTTCATTCCTTCGACCCCTTAATGGCTCAGGCGACAGATAGGGTGCATCCGTCTCTACCAGGAGATAATCATCCGGAACAGCCTTCACAACATCCAGTATCTTTCTTGCATTCTTAAAGGTCACAGAACCAGAAAAGGAGATATAGAAGCCCATCTCCATGGCCCTTTCTGCCATGTCAACATCTCCAGAAAAGCAATGTAAAACACCATTAGTTACACCTGATTCAATTAATATAGCCAATGTATCCTCTTTTGCCTCTCTGCTATGAATAACCACTGGAAGCCCGGTCATCCTTGACAACTCAAGATGCTTTCTAAAGACCCTCTTCTGTATGTCCCTTGGTGAATGCTCATAATGGTAATCAAGGCCAGTTTCACCTATTGCCACAACCTTGTCTATTTTGACCCATTCCATAATGTCATTGAAGATTCGGTCATTGAAACCCATGGAATCATGAGGATGTATCCCTACTGAGGCATAAAGAAAATCGTATCTATTTATAAGGGAAAGGTTATGGATATTACTTTTGTAATCAGAGCCAAT
>JBBIPQ010000112.1:0-5780 GCA_037442785.1 Nitrospirota bacterium | reverse complement strand
AGGACGTATCTGAATTCTCTGTTATAGGAGGTCAGAGAAGGCAGCTCAGGATTATACTTGACCCGACAAGGTTGAGGGCATACAATACTGATACCCCAAAAAATCTTCGATTTTTTGGGGACCCCGTCTCGGCCTTTCAGATCATGAATGCCTTACAGAGATCAAACTTTGTTATACCTTCTGGTACCTTTCCATCAGAAAACAGAGAATTCATTGTTCAGACTGGTGCATTCATTCAGAATGCCGAGGAGGTCGGAAATATTGTTGTCTCTGTATCTAATGGTAGACCAGTATATCTGAAGGATATTGCATTTATTAAGGATGGGCCTGAGGAGCCCTCAAATTATGTGTTCATGGGGCTCGGCCCTTCTGCTGGCAAAAAGGGCATCAAGGCTGATGGGGCAGGTCAGTATGAGGCAGTCACGATTGCCATATCAAAGAAAAAGGGTGCAAATGCAAGCATCGTTGCCCATGAGGCGTTAAAAAAGGTTGATGCATTAAAGGGGAATCTCATACCATCAGATGTGAATGTTACTGTAACAAGGAATTATGGTGACACCGCAAAGGAGAAGTCTGACGAACTTCTCGAGCATATGCTGATAGCCACTATATCGGTTATTATCCTCATTGCCCTTGCCCTTGGATGGAGGGAATCCATAGTCGTTGCCGTGGCCGTTCCTGTCACGCTTGCCCTCACACTCCTCATAAATTATCTTTATGGCTATACCTTAAACAGGGTTACCCTCTTTGCACTAATATTCTCAATCGGTATCCTTGTTGACGATGCCATAGTTGTGGTTGAAAACATCCACAGGCATTTCAAGATGCACAGGATAGATCCCTTAACAGCGGTCCTGGCTGTTGACGAGGTTGGTAATCCCACGATACTTGCAACTTTTACCGTTATAGCTGCCCTCCTTCCGATGGCCTTTGTCTCAGGCCTTATGGGGCCATACATGAGGCCGATCCCGGTCGGTGCCTCTGCAGCGATGCTCTTTTCTCTGCTCGTAGCATTCATTGTGAGCCCCTGGCTCAGTTATATAGTCCTGAAGAATATTAAACACAAGGATCCTGCGAATGGCCCTAATGAAGGCGCAAGGATGCTAAGGATCTATGAAAAGGTGCTCGGCCCTCTCATCGATAGCAGGAAGAAGAGATTGTTTGCCCTCGGTATCGTTGCCTTATTGCTCGGCATTTCACTCATGCTCGTTCCTCTTAAAGCTGTCACAGTAAAGATGTTGCCCTTTGATAATAAGAGCGAACTTCAAGTGATCATTGATATGCCAGAGGGAAAGACCCTTGAGGAGACCGCAGCCCTGACCAATGAGATGGCAAACTATCTAAAGACGGTTCCTGAGGTGACCGATTATCAGGCCTATGTGGGTGTGGCAGCCCCTTACAATTTTAATGGGCTGGTGAGGCATTACTTTTTGAGGTCAGGCAGCAATGTGGCAGACATCCAGGTCAATTTTGTCTCAAAGGGTGAAAGAAAGGCACAGAGTCATGACCTTGCAAAGAGACTAAGGCCTGAGCTAAAGGCAATAGCTGACAGGTTCGGGGCAAGGATAAAGGTTGCGGAGATCCCACCAGGCCCTCCTGTCCTGAGCACCCTCGTTGCAGAGATATATGGCCCTGATGAGAAGAGACAGTTAGAGATAGCAAGACAGATAAGGGATATATTCGAAGAGACCGAGGGTGTGGTTGATGTGGACTGGTATGTTGAGGACGACCAGGAAAAGATATTCTTTGATGTTGACAGGGAAAAGGCAGCATATCACGGCATAAGTACAGAGGCTGTGTCCCAGGCTGTCAGGATTGCCCTAAATGGAATGGGAGCTGGCCTTGTCCATTTCGAAAAGGAAAAGGAACCTGTTGAGCTCTTCCTGAGGATGCCCATTGATGAAAGGGCAGGGATCGAGTCACTTAGGGAGATCACCATACCCTCAGCATCAGGCAATCCTGTACCTCTATCAGAGTTGGTTAAGGTCAGAAGGGGTATGGAGGATAAAACGATCTACCACAAGAATCTCAGAAGGGTTACCTACGTGATTGGTGATGTTGCTGGAAAGGAGGAAAGCCCTGTTTATGCAATATTAAAGATGAAGGATAGGGTAAAGCAATTAAACCTCCCTGAGGGCTATGAACTCAGACAGTATTCATCTGTTCAACCCTGGCTTGAGGACAGGTTTGCCATGAAATGGGATGGTGAATGGCACATAACCTATGAGGTCTTCAGAGACCTTGGCATTGCCTTTGGGGCTGTCCTTATCCTGATATACATACTCGTTGTTGCCTGGTTCAGGAACTTTGTAACACCCCTTATAATCATGGCTCCCATACCTCTTACACTCGTGGGGATACTGCCAGGGCACTGGTTATTTGGAGCCTTCTTTACAGCAACCTCAATGATCGGATTCATCGCCCTTGCTGGTATCATCGTGAGAAACTCGATTCTCCTTGTTGATTTTATAGAGATGGAGTGGAGGCAGAAGGGAGGGCTGAGGGATGCCCTTATTAAGGCAGGGGCTGTGAGGTTCAGGCCAATAGTATTGACAGCAGCAGCCGTTGTTGTTGGTTCCTTTGTTATGATCTTTGACCCAATATTTCAGGGTCTTGCCATAGCAATGATGTTTGGTGCTGTTGCTGCAACAGGACTTACATTGATTGCAGTTCCCCTTCTCTATTATGAGTTCTTTAAGAACAGGACCTGTCCTGCTAAGGAGATGGATGGAACAGGGGGTAACAGTGAGGAGAAAGACGAATTTTCAGAGATGTAAAAAGGAGGTGTAAGGAATGTACATAGCACAGACAGATAGCTGGTACCTTGAAAGGATCATCTGGTTAATAGCCGGTATATTCACCCTTGGTAGTGCATTGCTTGCCTGGCTACACAGCCCGTACTGGTTGATCCTAACAGGGCTCGTAGGTATAAACCTTATAGTCTTTGCCCTTTCAGGTTTCTGCCTGATGGCGAATATCGTATATAAGTTTGGGGCAAGGCCAAGACTTCAGAGATAAAGGAGGTGAGAGAGATGACAGAATATGTCTGTCTGGACTGCGGAAAGCAGTTTTCATTAAAAACATCTATCTTTAAGAAATCAGAATCTAAATGCCCTTACTGTGGCGGTGAAAGGCTACTAAAGATGAGTCCATCATCTTGGTATGGCTTTTTCGGAGGAGGTGGCTGAAATCCCTGGGGTTGTTAGGCCGTGCGCCTACTTTCCTACACAGAACTCGCTAAAGATCCTGTTGAGTATCTCCTCGGTTGTGACGGCCCCGACTATCTCGCCAAGGTAGTCGAGGGCCTCTCTCAGGGAGATTGCCACGATCTCTTCAGGTTGTGATCCCTTAATATCTGAAAGTGCCCTTTTTAGAGAATTGGTAGCATTATCAATGGCTATCTTATGTCTGAGATTCGTTATAACTGGCTCGGAGGTGTTAATGTGTGGAAGTACATAAGGATCTCCCGAATCCCCGCTCTTTTGACCTATTGTAATATTAACAATCGCTTCCTTCAATTCATCAAGTCCCTGACCTGTCTTTGCTGAGATGAAGAGGGTTACAGGTGCTCTCTGAAAATCTTTTTCAGGCTGTGTCAGGAGATCTGATTTATTGATTGCAAGGATAAATCTTTTTCCTTTCTCCCTGACCTTTTCAATGATATATATGTCCTCGTCGCTTAGTGGCCTGCTTCCGTCAACCATAACTATAGCCAGATCCGTCTCATCAATGGCCTTAAGACTTCTTTTGACACCTTCCATTTCAGCCATGTCATGGGCTTCCCTTATGCCAGCAGTATCCATGATCCTCACTAAAAGGCCCTTCATGTTCAACAGTTCTTCGATTATATCCCTTGTTGTACCAGGAAACTCTGTTACTATTGCCCTATCCCTCTTCAGCAGGGCATTCAGTAAGGAGGACTTGCCAACATTTGGCCTTCCCACGATAGCAACCCTTATCCCTTCCCTTAAGAAACGTCCCTCCTCAAAGGTCATTGAGAGTTGTGAGAGTTCATCGATTATTGATGACAGTTCATTCTCTATACTATCAAATGTGGCAAGATCAATATCCTCATCAGGAAAATCTATGTATGCCTCTATATTTGCAGAGAGATCTATCAATCTTTCCCTGAGACCAGTTATTTTTTCAGACAGACTTCCCCTGAGTTGTTCGATCGCAACCCTCTGGGAAAACTCTGTCTTTGATCTTATGAGGTCAGCAACAGCTTCTGCCTGAGTGAGGTCAATCCTTCCGTTCAAAAATGCCCTTTTTGTGAATTCACCTGGTTCTGCAAGCCTTGCACCCTCCCTGATAGTGAGTTCAAGGGTCTTTCTCAGGGACAGGAACCCTCCATGGCAATTTATCTCCACAATATCCTCTCTCGTATAGGTATTGGGAGCCTTCATTACAGAGACTAAGACCTCATCGACCTTATCACCTGTTAAATTGTCCATGATGAATCCATAGGATATGGTATGGGACCTTACATCAGAGAGCCTCTTGCCCTTTGGTGACGTAAAGAGTCTTTCAGCTATGGCTATTGCGTCCTTTCCGCTAAGTCTTACTATCCCGATCCCACTCTCTCCGAGGGGTGTTGATATAGCAGCGATTGTGTCATCCACCATGGTTTATTATAACTAAACCACGAATCTGGCCACCATCCTCTGCAGTTCCGAGGCCAGCCTTGCAAGGTCCTGAGATGCTTCCTTTATCTGCTCTGTTGCTGCAGCTGACCTCTTTGTTATCTCTGATATATTCTCCATGCTCTGGGAGACCTGTTCTGAGGCTGCAGACTGCTCCTCTGCTGCAACTGCTATCCTCTGGACCATCTCTACGCTCCTGTCTGCAGACCTGACAATCCTGTCAAGGGATTCCCTTGCCTCTTGAGCTATCCTTACACCTTCCTCAACCTCACCGACCCCTGTCTTCATTGATTCAACAGACCTCTCTGTCTCTGCCTGAATGCGCTGGATCATCTCTGCTATCTCCTTTGTTGCCTTCCCTGTCCTTTCAGCAAGCTTCCTCACCTCGTCAGCCACAACAGCAAATCCCCGTCCCTGTTCACCAGCACGGGCAGCCTCAATTGCCGCATTCAGGGCAAGGAGGTTTGTCTGGTCAGCTATATCATTTATCACTCTGATGATGTTCCCTATCTCTGCTGAACTCTTTCCAAGGCTTTCAATCGTTGCTGCTGTTTCTCTTACAGTCCCTGCAATCCTCTGCATCTCTGAAACGGTCTTTTCAACAGAATCCTTTCCCTTCACTGCAATCTCAGCAGCCTCCTTTGATGCGCTGGCTGCATCAGAGGCATTCTTTGCAACATCCATGATGGTCTGGGACATCTCTGTCATGGCTGCTGCCACCTGTTCTGTCTGGGATGATTGCTGCTGTGAACCCTTATTGAGCTCATCCGCTGTCTGGGACAGTTCCTCTGAGGCAGAGGCTATCCTGTGAGTGCCTCCTGTTATGTCTTTGATAATCTCCTTAAGGCTGGCGACCATACTGCCTATTCCTTTCGCCAACTCTCCTATCTCATCCCTTGAATCTATGTTGTTATCCTCTGAGAGATTCCCTTTAGATATCTCTTCAACCCAACTTGATACCCTGTTGAGACCCCCTTTAAAAGGCCTAACAAGGAAAAGGATGGCACTAACAAGAAGACCTGCTATAACAATGACATAGACGGCAATCGCAATATTTTGCATATTATTTTGCATCCTGTGAACAGCCCCTATATCCCTGCCTATTAGTTTCTTCACTCCAACCCTCATCTCTGTAAG
>JBBIPQ010000111.1:0-5898 GCA_037442785.1 Nitrospirota bacterium | reverse complement strand
TTCTTCTCAATCTTCACCTCTGGTCTTGCTGTCTCGATCTCCATCTTGATTATGAACCTGTCTGCATTCATCCTTGCATCCCTGAATGTGGGGGACGAAAACTCTGCCTTTCTGAAATACCTGGAAGTCTCAAGTTTAGGCAGCAGTTCTGTTGCAGAACCAGCATAGCCCTCTATATCAACATTCGTCTCTGTTATCCTGAATCTCGTAAGCCAGGCATTCTTTGGAAGTATCAGGGTCATCTCTTTGAGTATGCTGAGGGAAGATGTCCTGCCTTCCTTAAAATTGTTTATAGATGTTATCTCATCCCTGAGGTCCTCAACCTCCTTCTTCAACAATTCCACCTTTCTGGCCTCTGCCTTCTTCTGGGCAATTTGCTCTTTAATGGCATGAAGACGCCTTTCTTCAATCCTGAGAGGGGTGATGAAATAAACAAGGGACAGTAAGACCACGGCAATAACAAGGATTGTGGTGAACAAGACCGGCACCTTCTTTTTCTCTCTTATACCTGAAGATAAGAGATCAATTCCCCTGTCTCTGCTCAATGACTCGATGAGCCCGCCGAGTGTCACATAGGGAATGTCCTTTGTATCTGAAAGCTTTATCTTGATATCCGTCTCACCAAGTATCTTCAAAGGATAGTTCATGCCCGTCTTCAGTGTCTCCCTGATGCTGTTATCTCTCAACAGCAAAAGCACCTCAGGTAACCTACCTGAAGGTCTTATTCTTTCAGAAAAATTTTGTAATTCATCCATAATCTTCTCCACCTTTGACCTTACATCATCAGTCTCAAAATCTCCATAGACATAATCAACTGGCAAAGGTCCGTCAAAGAGGCCTGACTCAAAGGATTTCCTGCCAACATCGAAAAATATTGTATATCCCCCTTTCCCCGAATAATAACTGAGGTTAGCCATAGCAGAGAGGCCAATGGTTATCCTTCTTAAAGAAATGCCCTTTCCCTGCAGGGCCTCAATATAGGGAAGGATTGTGTCCTTCTTTGCAGCAGCGATCAGGAGAGATAACCTTCCACCATCTTCTTTTATGACCTTATAGTCAAAGAATACCTCCTCTGGATTAAAGGGTGTCAAACGATCCATCTCAAAAGAGATGACATTATGGAGGTTCTCCTTCACAGTGATCGGGAATTCTGCAACCTTCAATATCACCCAGGACTTTGGTACTACAAGATCGACCTCAGGTTTTTCCTTAATCTGGCCAATCAAGATAGATGCAGTAGATGCAAGATCCTCGGGAAAAGGAAATCTATCATCTTCATATCTGAATGATCTTACCGCCTTTACTCTTATCTTAGATAACAACCTTGAACCACAGGCTGCTGAGATAACACCCCTCTCTATTGACAGGACAAGGGATTTTTTATATAACAGGTCCTCATCAAAGGGACTGAAGGTCAGTATCCTGAGAAGCTTATTGCATAGCCTGACCAATCCCTCAGATAAACCTGTAAATTGCGAAGAGAGCCTATCAGTCTTCAGAATTCCTGCTGCCATCCTCTATCCATAGTGGAGATTTATAATAAAGATACCTGTAATTTTCTCCCTCAAGTAAAACAGTTGCCCTTATGGTATATCCTCCTTTACCATCCCCTTTATAACCTTTTGAATCGATACTGAAGACATTTGAATCAACATAGGATAGATAAGGATTACTCTCCATAGGGACACCCATCTCTGAGGGGTTGGTGATCCTCTTGTTTTCCCTGTAACTTATAATATTGTCAGCTATCTCTGCTGTTATTCCAGGCACAGCAAGAAGAACCTCCCTTGGTGCTGAGTTAATGCTCACCTGGGCGCTCCTGGAATGGACCGTCACGAACTCTATGAGGCCCTTCTTACCTTCATGACCATACAGGAGTTCGGAGGTTATTCCCTTTACAAATATAAGCTCCTCAACAGTATCAAAGTTTGCATTTTTTGCCTTGTAAGGATTTGGTAAAGTCATATAGTAATCACTCTCAGCGCCATTCAATCTTCTGAGATCATCCGCATCCTTCCAGTCCATTATAGCGTCCACAACCGCATCACTTTCTTCGTTCTTCAGACCCAATTGTATAAGCAGATTTTTTAATAATACATCAGGCGCTGTATTAATGTCTACCTTTCCATTTTCATCCATAATCCTTACCTCATAATATCCTCCACCGAACTCACCTGTATAGGGTGTACCATCCAATCTCCAGGGTTCCTTTTCAGGGATATTCAGGAACCTTTTGTTATAGTAAATCTCGACAATACCGCGTTCAAGGCCTGCCTGGGATATAAACCTTTTTTCCATTTCCTCTTTAAAGGATATGGTTGAGCGAGTCTCCACCCTCGTTGAAAAAGAAAAAGCAAACACGATGACCATCAGGGCAGTAAGTACCCATAGCACAAGCAGAAGGGCTATACCTCTCCTATCCCTGTCAGTAGTTAGATTCACCCTGTTCATTTCCTCCCCACTGTTGTCTGGGATGCCTGTAACTGCTTTTCCCTCGATGGAATAGGTAGTATCAATGAGAAATCCCTTCTCCCGCTAATAAGGACAACCCTGATCCTATCAGGCATATTCCCTTCCTCTGTCCATTCGCTCACCCATCGTCCATCCTCCTCGGTTGGGTCTTTGTAAAAGTATTCAAAATAGATTTCATCAAACCCTTCAAAAAGAACCGTTTCTGCCTCAATACCTCCGATTAAAGGCGATTCCTTTGCCTTTAAATACCTCTTTCCATTGCTGTCAGCGCCAACCTTTAAAGATGTAAGCACATAACCCTTCTGATTACCCCAGATAGAATAGGTCGTTGCAAACTGGACAGAATCCTTTTCTCCCTGAAAATAATATCGCCTGTTGCCATCCTCTTCATAACTCAGTGGTATTTCAGACATTATCTGGGATTCGATAATATTAAAGGAGTTCTTCAACCTTTCCAGTGACTCAATCCTCTTCTCACCCCTGTCTACAGACCTTGAACCAAGCCTCATAGCCCCTGTTATGACAAGGGCAATAAGACCTATCATTGTTATTGAGATCAATAATTCAAGGAGCGTGAAACCCCTCATATCTTCCTCGGAACCATCTTCATGGTCTTAAGGTTGATTGATTTTTCACGGCTGCCTACCATCCATCTCAGCGTAAGGTCGATCTCAAGGAGTTCCACATTCAGATCCTCTGTCCTGTCCTTCAAAGCCTTATAAACGCTAACATAGATATTGTAGCCATCATCGGTAGTCTCAGACCAGGACCTCTCAGAAATCTTATCATCGCTCAATATCTCCCTGAGCTTAGCATTGGCCTTTATCGTGGCATTAATATAATCCTCTGATGTATAAATAGCCTTAAGATTCGCTGAAAACAACTGAATCACAACGATAATAGCGATAGCAAGGAGGGCAAGGGCAACAAGGACCTCAAGGAGTGTAAAACCTTTTTTGTTCTCCATCAGTACTTAACCACTACAGCCCCTGTAACAGGGTCTGTATCGATCCTTGCTGTCCTTTTCTTATCCCATAGCCAGATCGTCACTCCTGACACGCCGTGAGAGGGATAGAAGATGAGATCATATCTACCACTCTGTATGTCCCCATTAACAGGGTCTGTCACCTTAATACTTATCCCGTCAGGGAGATTCATTGTTTTCTTCCCTTCAATCCCGTACGTCCTCAGGTCCATGTTAATGAAAAATATCTTTTTCTCACCATCAAGGGATGCTAATGACCTTGCATACTTCAATGTGGCTATCATCGACCTTATAGAGGAATTAAATCTCTGGGAAGAGATTGAACCTGCAAAAAAGAACCCTGATAGTCCAAGGATAATCGTGATGAATAATATCACTACTATCAATTCAAGGAGTGTAAAGCCCTTTTCAGTACTTCGTAATCTATGGGCTATTCCCAACTTACTATCAGAGATGGTTTGCTCAACCGTCGCCATAACATTTAAAATGGTAACTCCACAATGCTGAATATAGCCATCAGTATTGATATAACTATAAACCCTATGATTATACCCATTCCGAGTATAAGGACAGGCTCAAGAAGACTTACAAATCTCTTTATAGCGACCCTAAGGCTCCTCTCATAGGTCTGGGCAACCTTGAGGAGCATGGTATCCAGTTGCCCTGTCTCCTCACCAACCTTTATCATCGAGAGGGCAAGGGGTGGAAATATCCTTATCTCCATTAGGGGGGTCGCGATACCCCTTCCCTCCTTTGCCCCTTTAGCGATTACATCTATCTTTGAGGCAATCACCTGATTACTGACAACTTCCTTTGCATTGTTCAATGCCTGTAAAAGAGAGACCCCACTCTGTAAAAGCGTCCCGAGGGTCCTGCAAAACCTTGCAGTCTCCACCTTTCTGATTATCTCTCCCAGAAGTCTCAACTTCACGGAATCCCATCGATACCTCCCTGGCTCGGATCTTATATAGCTTTTAAAGCTGAACCAGATGCCAAAAAGTAAAAGAAAAAAAACCCACCAGTAAGATCTTATGGCATCACTAACTGTGAGGAGTATCTGGGTAGGCAGAGGAAGAGACCTCCCGAGTTCAGAGAATATCACAGAGAATCTTGGTAAAACAAAGGTAAGAAGGACAGCTATTGAGACCCCTCCTGTTAATATCAGGATTGTTGGATAGATCATGGCGGAGAAGATATGCTCTTTCAGTTCCCTCATTGACTCTAAATACTCATTGAGCTTATCGAGCACCACATCAAGGACACCTCCTGCCTCACCTGCCCTTATCATATTTATATATATCCTTGGAAATACCTTAGGATGCCTTTGGAGTGCCTCTGAAAAGGAACTACCCTCCCTTATCGATCTCAGGATAGATTGAATAATGTCCTTCATCTCACCCGTTTCCGATATCTCAGAGAGGATATTCAGACTCCTGTCCAGAGGAAGACCAGCACTCAGCAACGAGGAAAGTTCTGTAGTAAAGGTTACAAGATCACCCTTAGATGACCGAAAGGAAAACCTCTTCTTCAATCCTTCGGCCTGAACAGAGACAGCAGCCGTCTCGTCATTGGCTTCAATGGCGCCTTCGATTACGGTACCCTCCATGGTTGTTGCCCTGTAGGAAAAAAGGGGCATCCTACACCTCCTGGGTAACCCTGAGGACCTCGCTCAGGGTAGTAATACCTGCCTTGACCTTATCTGCACCATCCTCAAGGAGGGTCTTCATACCATGCTTACGAGCCGTCTCCCGTAATTCATTCGCATCAGCCCTACCAAGTATCAACCTCCTTATATGATCATCAACAACGAGGAGTTCAAAGATACCCGTCCTGCCATAGTATCCAGTGAATGAACACCTTTCACATCCCCTCCCCCTATATAGATCTGCTTCAGCATCTATACCAAGTACCCTTAATTCCTCCTTATCCACATCAGATCTATCAACCTCTTTACAGTTAGGACAGATGACCCTTACTAGCCTCTGGGCAAGGATACCCCTTATGGTTGAAGAGAGCAGAAAGTTCTCAACACCCATATCTATCAGCCTTGTAATTGCGCTTGGAGCATCGTTTGTATGGAGGGTGGAAAATACAAGGTGCCCTGTTAGGGCTGATTGGATAGCGATCTCTGCGGTCTCCAGGTCCCTTATCTCCCCTATCATTATTATGTCAGGGTCCTGCCTGACAATATGTCTGAGCGTATTCGCAAAATTTAGGCCTATCTGGGGCTTGACCTGTATCTGATTTACACCCTTAAGATGATACTCTATAGGGTCCTCAACAGTTATTATCTTCTTGTCAGGAGAATTTATCTTATCAAGGGCAGCATAGAGGGTGGTGGTCTTACCGCTGCCTGTTGGACCTGTAACAAGGATTATCCCGTTTGGCTTTTTTATTAGCTGGTTAAAATTACCAAGGGTATCCGGAGGAAAACCAAGGAG
>JBBIPQ010000110.1:0-5939 GCA_037442785.1 Nitrospirota bacterium | reverse complement strand
AAGATAAACTATCTCTATCCCTTATCCTCGGGGGTGCCTCAGGAAACCTTATTGATAGAATCATTTATGGTAGTGTCACTGACTTTATAGACCTTTACGCTGGTAGTTTTCACTGGCCAGCCTTCAATGTGGCTGATACAGCATTGACAATCGGAATCTTTCTTATGTTTTTAAGCCATTTAAGAGAGATGTTAAAGAAGAAGGTACCAATAGAAAAAGAAAAGGGCTTATGATAGATCTTGTCAGGTCCTTCGGATAGACTAATGAAATAGGAGGGTCGAGAGGCTTTGACCTTTTGGGACCTCGATTATGAGAATTAAGAAAAGATTTATTGATCTCTTTGAACATTTCCTTGAACATCTCAAGGGTTTCATCCTCGCCCTCATTGCAGTAATATCTGTTCTGGGTGCTGTGGTTGGATATAAGTACTACAGGCATACCCAGGATGATCCAGAATTCTGTATGTCCTGTCACATAATGAAGGAGGCCTTTATTGAGTGGGAAAGGGGCAAACACAGGGATGTTGTTTGCCAGAAGTGTCATCAGCTAAGCATCCTCGAACAGAACCAGCTTCTTGTGGCTTATGTAGTAAAAGGCAATCAAAAACAATTTTCCCAGACCCATGGCCGTGAAAAGCCGTGGAAGACCTGCAAGAAATGCCATATGGATGAGGTATATCAAGGATCGCTGACCCTCAATAAATCTTACGGACATGCAAGGCATGTTTTTATCCAGAGAATTAACTGCCAGATATGTCATAGGATAAATGTTCACAATTTCCATCCGAATGAAGATGCCTGTCGAAAGTGCCATCAGGATAAGGGTGTGCATGGGGCTGGCATGGAGGCCTTTTCTTGTCTGAAATGCCATTCATTCTCCGAAAAGACACCGTCCATGATCCCCAAGGATAGATGTATAAAGTGTCACGAGGGGGTTTCTCAAAAGGGGCCAATGTCTAACTTACTCTGCCACCAATGCCATAAACCCCACGGAAATATAAAGCCTCGCTCAGAGGACTGTCTTGGCATCTGCCATGGAAACGAGACAAAAGTAAAACAGCACGGATTACACATGAAAAAAGGACTTGCATGCATTGATTGCCATAAGCCCCATACATGGGTAGTAGGTCAGGCCGAGGCAAGAACCATCTGCACAAGATGCCATCCCTATAAGGACCCCAGAAGATTTATTTATTAACTTTTTTGCAATACTGCAAAAGTCTAAGCCTCCTTTCGCAGGGTTGCAAAGGTTCCCTATCATAGAATCCTTTAAAATCAATGCGTTATTTATTGGCATGACCTATGCTTACTAATGGGTAAACCAAGAAAGAGAGGGCAAAAAGATGAAGACAAGAGAATGGGCAAAGAAAGGATTGTATATAGGGGCAGGAGCAGGGCTAGTGCTTTTTGCATTAGTAGGTCTGCTTCCGGGCTCATTTATTGGAGGAGTGATCGGGCTTAACATAGCAGGTAACATATTTGGTCATCCATTGGGGGGAGCGATACTTCCGAGGATAATAGTCGGCATATCAATGTTGTTAGGTATAGTTGTGGCCGGTGTGGTATTTATTGCCGGTGTATCACTACTTGGATGGTTGGTGGGTTATCTAATTGATGCAGTGAGATCAGGAAAAGCGATAGAGGGCGAATCGTTGGCAAAAGGCAGTAGATCATCAATACACTAAGATTCATCTTGATCAAGGAGGCAAAAAGGGCATGAAATTTGTTGTGAGCAGATCAAAGGTATCGCTTACAGGGACCAAAAAACCTTGTGAAGAGGCTGTTGAAGAAGACCTCACATTGCTTGACTACAGAGATGTAAAGACGCTTGAGGAGGCAAAGAGCAAAATCTGGTATAAGGAATGGTTTGAAGGAGGTGAGAACCATCGGGAAGAAGCCGGCATGGTTGTATGTGACAGGAAGGCGAAGACAAGACAATGGGTTATAAATCTCGACAACCTCGAGGATCTGGTCTCTTTTCAGGATAAGTATGGTGATATCATAATCACCGACAGCTCGCCTTACAAAGAGGCCAGAAAGGAAATAATAATCCAAGGGACCAAAAGATAAAAAGGAGGTATTGAAAATGAAAACAGGTGATATGAGAACAAAAGGGCTTTACATCGGAACAGGGGCAGGGCTTATCCTGTTTGTGCTGGTAGGGCTATTGACAGGGTCGCTTATAGGTGGTGTGATAGGACTCAAGATAGCTGGAAGTATATTTGGTGAACCCCTCCAGTCAGCACTTCTGCCAAGACTGATAGTGGCAGTCTCGATGATAGGGGGAGTGATCGTGTCTGCAATAGTCTTTGTTGTAGGCACAAGCATATTAGGCTGGAGTACCGGCTTTGTAGTAGATATGCTCAGAAAAGAGAAAGAAGCAGTGGCTCAAGAAGTTGTAACAAAATAAAAAATATCTTGATGCAAGGAGTAAAGATGGATAACAGGATAAAGACAACAGCAAAGGCTACTGATGTTCCGAGGGACCTATTAAGGTCCCTCAGATCTTCCTTTGTTAGAGAATGGTATCCTACCATTATTGGCTTTCTATCAGGCACAAAGTCTTTCTATGTCTTACTCATATTCGGCGCCATCATTGTGTGGATAAGCGCTGTAGTTGGTCTTGATGCAATGCGTGTTGGTTATAGACATGCCTATGGAGTTACTCGGGAGATTCCCTGGGGAATACTCATTTCTGGGTATGTCTTTTTTGTTGTGACATCGACAGGGCTCTGCATAGTCTCATCTATCGGACATGTCTTTGGTGTGAAGGATTTTATGCCAATAGCAAAACGGGCAGTTTTTCTCTCCATAGTTACTATAATGGCAGGGTTTACAGTCATATTCTTCGATATAGAGAATCCATTCAGGATGGCTATCTATAATGTAATATCACCAGGGCTGACCTCAAATATATGGTGGATGGGAACGCTCTATGGTGTTTATATGTTTTTTATGGTCTTAGAGTTTATGTTCCTCCTGATCGAAAACCACAGGCTTGCAACTTATGCAGGGCTGGCAGGTCTGTTGTCAGGTGTAGCAGCACACAGCAATCTTGGCGCTATATTCGGGATGCTCCATGCCCGACCATACTGGTATGGGCCATATATGCCGATCTATTTCATTGCCTCTGCCCTGATGTCGGGCTGTGCTGCCATAATCTTTTTCACATGGATGGGTTATAAGATCAGGAATGAAACGATGGACAGACCTATGCTCCGTTCGCTGGAGGCAGTATCGAAACTCACCATGCTTATGATAGCAGTAACACTCTTTTTCACAGCATGGAAGATAATTACAGGACTGGCAGGTGACCCTGGCAAAAGAGAGGCACTCACCGCCATGTTAAGCGGCCCCTATGCCTTCAATTTCTGGATAATAGAGATGCTCATCGGGTTAATAATTCCATTTGTTCTCCTTCTAATCTCAAAAGGGCAAAATGTGAATATATCATTTGCAGCATCATCAATGATGTTATTCGGGATATTCTTTATGAGGTATGACCTTGTTGTTATAGGTCAGGTCGTTCCAGTTTTCCATGAACTTGGTGTAAATGAATTCAGGGGTCTGTTGCCCTATAATCCGTCATTTCACGAGATTGCCATTGTGGTGGGTGGCCTTGGCATTGTGATGGCTACATTTATTCTCGGAGAAAAGGTATTTAGGGGACATAAATCAGAGATTCATTAATTACGGAGGCATAAGATGAAAGGTATAAGAATAAATCTTGAAAAGTTAGAGAAGGATGATGCAATGACCTCTGGTATTGAGCGTCGGGAGTTTCTAAAGATAGGATTAGTGATAACAGGTGTATTCGCAGGTGGAACGATCTTTTCGGCAGTGTCAGTAGCAAACAAGCTATTTGCATCCGCAGGGGAATTTGCAGAGAAGTATCCTTATAAACCCCATTACAGCATGGTGATCCGACAGGATAGATGCATAGACTGTGAACGGTGTATAGAGGCGTGCATAGTGACGAATGATGTGCCAGAATATGGATACCGTACTGCAATACTACAGAAGGATTCACCTGATGCAATAGGACAGAAGCGTGAATTCATACCTGTCTTATGCAATCACTGCAACAACCCTCCCTGCGTAAGGGCATGTCCAACGAGGGCCACCTATAAAGACAAGGACAATGGGATCGTGATGATGAATTATAAAAAATGTATCGGATGCAAAACTTGCGTAGTTGCATGCCCTTACAACGCCAGGTATTTTAACGAAGAGAAACGTGCCATTGATAAGTGCAATTTCTGTTTTGATACCAGACTCTCAAAAGGCGAGAAACTGACGGCATGCGCTGCCGCATGTCCAGCGGGTGTACGTGTCTTTGGAGACCTCTCTGATCCTAACAGTGAGGTTTATAGACTCGTTCATCAGATAGAAAGGCCTGTGTGGGTGCTTCGCCCTGAGGTAGGCGCAAAACCAAATGTATTCTATATGAAAGGGTAAGGAGATAGTCTATGAAAAAGGGATTATTAACCGTTGTAATAATAACACTTATGAATGTTCTTTTTGCGAGATTAGATATAACAGCACAAACAGATTACCCCAGTGAGGTTGTCGGCGATATAATTTACACAAAGCCACTTAAATCAGTGATCTTCAGCCATAAGACCCATGTGACCGAGAAGGGGCTAAGCTGTGATATGTGCCATCCTGAGATATTTTATCCTGCAGCCTTGAAAGCACAGGAGAGACCTGACTTCAACATGGAATCCCTTTATAAAGGGAAGTATTGCGGGGCATGTCATAACGGCAAAATGGCATTTGCCTCCAACACCCAGTGTGCCCGCTGTCATACAGGCGTCAAAGGGTTTAATACCCTTCAGAAGATGGCTCCTGTCAAGAGAGCCGTATCCGGGCCATCAGAACCGATCATGATAGGAAAGGACTATACATCTGTGAAATTCAGCCATGATACACATACTAAATCATTCAAATGTGTTGACTGCCATTCAGGGCTATTCCCTATGAGCAAGGGGAAGACAAAAGTTACAATGGAAGAGATATATCAAAGGCAGTCATGCGGCATTTGTCATAATGGAGAAAAAGCATTTTCAGCTGATGAATGTAACAGATGTCATACAAAGACACCAGCACCAAAGACTGACATCACATATATAGTAAGGGATATCGGTCCTGTTAAGTTTAGCCATAATTTTCATACGAAGACATTCAAATGTGCGGACTGCCATACAAAACTATTTGCGATGAAAAAGGGCGGCAGCAAGATGAATATGGACGCTATGTATAGTGGTAAGTTCTGTGGAACCTGCCACAACGGTAACATCGCCTCTCCAGCATCAGAATGCAATAAGTGCCATAAGGGATAGCATAGTGCGACCTTTTGCTTCTGCCTTTGATTGTCTGGTTTCTGTCTTCTGATAGTCTGAAGATAGGTTCACCCCCTGGTAAGCACCTGAAATAGTCTTGCGACCATTACGCTGAATACTCCGCCTATGAATGAGCCGAAAGCACCTATAATACCGACGACTACTATTACGCCAATAATTACTATAAGGCTGTTAGGCGACAGGTTGGCTTTGAAGAGATTATTCAGGTCATTGGCCACTGCCTCGCCCCATCCACCGCCGAGGCTTTTGCCAAGGAGCAGGTCCATGCTGAGGGCAACTGCAATACCTAAGATTCCACCTAAGATAGCACCGATATAAAATGCCCTTCTCATTACTCCTCTATGCCATATTTCTTAAACTTTCTGTAGAGGGTTGCAAGGTCTATTCCGAGCGCCCTTGCGGTCTCTTCTTTATCCCTATTGTGGGATTCATACAGTTTTATAAGTAAGGTTTTTTCATAATCGCTAAGATATGTTTTCAGCGTGGAGGGTTTTATCTCTCTTTCGGCCTTTTTTTAACTTATCGGGCAGGTTTTCCGGAGTTATATACTCTCCCTCTGCAAGCACAACTGCCCTCT
>JBBIPQ010000109.1:0-5960 GCA_037442785.1 Nitrospirota bacterium | reverse complement strand
TTAAATGGGCATGAGACCGAGAAAACACAAAAGGCGACACCTTAATGTAAGCTGTTAAATGACCTATTATCACCATAAAATAATCTCAAAAGACATTCATAGCCTCATTCTACCTTTAAGTAAAATCCTGTCGCTACTGGGGTCCCCAAAAAATCTTCGATTTTTTGGAGTGCCCGCTTTCTTTTGTGTTTTTGAGGTCTTATGCCCATTTAAATAACCCGGTCACTTTATTTTGGACAGCAGCAATACCAGGGGATCCTTTAACCCTGCCTCTCTGAATCCCTTTGCCCTGAAGAGACAACTATCACACCTCCCACAGGGAACCACATCTTTATTAGCAGGCTGAGGGTCATAACAACTCCATGTCAGGGAGTAATCAAGTCCAAGCTCTGTCCCTTTCCTGATTATCTCCGCCTTTGTCATATAAAGTAAGGGAGACCTTATGCTGAATCTCAGACGCCCTTCAACAGAGACCTTTGTTGCAAGATTCGCCATTTCCTCAAAGGCCCTGAGATACTCGGGTCTGCAATCAGGATAACCACTATAATCCACTGCATTTGCACCTATAAATATTTCGGATGCCTCAAGGACCTCTGCCCATGAAAGGGCAAAGGAAAGGAAGATGGTGTTTCGGGCAGGGACATAGGTCACAGGGATATCAGAAGACAGACTTTTAGAAGATAGACCCTGTCTCTGTGTTCCATTACCCGTTGTCCTTTGGCCGTCGCACGGAGCACTGGTCACGGAGCACTGGTCACAGAGCACGAATTTCTGTCTTCTGTCCTTTGGCACCTCGATCTCGGCTGTCAAAGCAGAGCCTCCTATCTCCCTCATATCAAAACGGATAATCAGGTGTCTCCTGACCCCAAGACTTTCAGCAACCATCCTTGCTGATTTAAGTTCCCTTCTATGCCTCTGGCCATAATCAAAGCTCAGGGCATAGATTTCGTAACCTTCTGCCTTTGCAATAGCAGCAACTGTTGATGAGTCTACCCCTCCACTCAGGAGAACAACAGCCTTTTTCACATCAGTATATGTCATCAGAGGTTCCCACCTTCCCATCAGGACCAGAACTTAGAATAATAATATTATCTCCCCTCACTTCGTAATAGTATGGGTTGCCCCAGACATCCAGGCCTTTGCCAATCTCCTTTATATCTTTAGGATAAGAGCCCTTCTTGAGCCTGTAAAGGTCAGCATGAAACCTTAACCTCTCTATATCTGCTTCTACCCTGTCAATCTTTGATGACTTAAACAATGAAGAGATAATATCCTCCCCAAAGGGATTTCCAGTTGTGATTATAAACAGCGAAACAAGAATCGCAAGAAGAAATGTCCCAAGGGGTAAGAGCATAGAAAGGTCCCTTTTGCCATGAGGCATGGCAATTTCCGCTGGCTCGACAGTAACAGGCTCAACAGTAACAGGTTCGATTAGACCCCTATCCATCAGGTTGAGGAGGGTCTTTGAGACCTCAAAATTATCCATCCCTGATAGCTCAATGATCATGCTAACATCATTTTCACCATCAATAAGGTTAAGTATCCTTGATTCCTCCTCTGTAATAGAGATGTCCTCTACATCTGTCCTCTTGAATACCGTGTCGAGGGAAAGCCTTCCCTCAATCAGGGTCCATTCATCAAGTATCCTCAATCCCTCCATGAGGAGGTGCTGGGTATCAAGACTTACAGGTATCTCCTTGTTAATATTGACCTGCTGTGCCCTGAATTCGTAATTACCCTCCTTCCAGGAGAATAATTGAATAACCGTCTCTGTCAACTGAGAAACAACTGTTTCTCGTATTATCTCTTCGCTTAGAAGACCCTTCCTGAGCAGTATATCCCCTATCCTCAGGCCTGTCTTTTTTTGTTCCTGTAAGGCCTCCTGAAGTTCCTTCTCTGTGATTGCACCCTTCTTGATCAGTATCCTTCCAAAACGATTTTCCTCAACCCTTTTCCTGGACTCTGCAGAAACAACATTGCCCTCGTAAAAGTAAAGGGTCACCCTATCCATGGGGCCTGATATAGTTAGGGTGCCTGTCTTCTTCTGGAAATAGAGGAGTTGCAATATATCAGCAAGTCCAAAATCCCTTAAAGAACCCTCTAAAGCCATCCCCTCTGGACCCCCCTTCTGATATGGACAATGGAAAGACCGTAAAGCAGTATAATAACAAATATTAAAGGAAAGACTAACCAGCTGTGGTGAAATGGATAAATACCTTCTGTCATTACTCTACTAAGGATCAAACTGATCAGGGCAAAGATAAAAAACCAGGAAAGCAGGAATCCCTCAATTACCCTGCCTGAGTATACCTGACCCGCCCCTGGTATAATTGAGGATAAAAGCCTTGCTATCATCCTTCTCCTCGCCCTGTCCTGATACATAAGGAGGAGATTTGCGACCCTCTCCCTGGAATACATCTGATCCATCCTGATAAGGGATCTGTAACAGCTTGAACACATATCCCTCCATGTAACCATCCTCGAACACTTACTGCAATAGATAGAGCCACACCTGCGACACCTTCTGGCCCTGTTTTTCAAGATCCTATCAAGGATAAAAAAGGATGATACAGCCCCAAGGGTAACAAGGAAGATTGACGTAACCCTTATCAAACCGCCTCTTTCAGAGATTATCTGATCCCATATGTAGGAATCAGGTAATCTCACATCCACGACAAATCTATTAGGATTTTTTCCAGATAGCAGGGTGTATTGCCTCAAACTCTCAGAGTCAAGCCTTGCAGCCTCCTCAAAATACTCCTCACCCCTTTTAAAGTCAAGCTTCTCCCTGTAAACCTGACTCAGATTGAAATAAGCAGCTGCTAAGGGTCTTATCGACAATGACTTAGTATAGTATTCAATAGCACCATCAGGATCACCCGAGGCATAAAGGCTGTTGCCCAGATTTACATATATCTCTGCAAGCCTGTACCTCTCAGACAAACCCTTATAGATATCTATTGATTCCCTGTAATACCCCTCCCTCTTGAGGGCAAGGGCATAGGCAAAGGAAGAGGGCAGATCCCTCATCCCTTTAAGCCTCAAGAGACCATACTTATTATCTCTTCCTTCATTAACCAAAACAGCTGCCTTTAGATGGGATGGAATGGAGAATATCCTGAAAATCCCTGGTGATAGGGAAAGAAAGAGGATCACAAGGAATGAGAAATATATTACCGCCCTTTGCCTTTCCTTTAGATACAAACCATAAAGGGAAAGCAGAGAAACCAGTAAAGGCAAAATACCAAATATGGAAAAAACAACGGGTAGAAAAAGTAGAAAGACCTTTTTCCTGTCCTCCTTAATCTCATGCATCATCAGACCCGCCTGAGAGGGAAATCGGATTACCATCATTAAAAGGACTGTTAACAGGAAAGAATATAATATCCCCTTAGTCAGAAGTCCCCAGAGATTGGACCTCCAGAGGAAATTCCTTTCATAGGCCCTGATACCCATTCTTATATAATTGAGAGACTCAAATACACCTTTTAAGGAAAGACCCAATCTATCAGAGGCGATCTTAAAGTAAGGGGCTGGAAGGTCAGGAGAATGCATCCTTGCCTGCTCAAGGAGGGCCTTTCTTTCTGATGCAACCCCTGACTCCTCCATCAAGACAAAGGAGTAAGCATCATTGTTCGTCAGGCCGTGGTCAAGTCTCTCTTCATTAGGGAATCTGGAATCCTCAGCAAGGGATAAACCTGCTGACAGAAGATAGAAAAAGCAGCCAAACAGTATCACATAAAAAAATTGGTTCTTACATGCCACACTACTTCCCATCTACTATTTTCCCTATCTTAGGCTCCCTGCCACTCAGGAGTCTTCCTATATTCTCTCTGTGTTTGAATAAGATCAACAGGGTTATAAAGATTGATATAAGGAACCTTTCATTGGAGTAGTCAAAAACATAAATATTAAGAGGTAAAAGCATAAATGACACAATGGCGCCCATTGAGGAGTAACGAGTCATAAAGACAACGATTATCCATACAAGGACAGTTAATACTGATACCAATGGTGAATAGGCAAGGATAACGCCAATGCTCGTTGCAACACCCTTGCCTCCCCGGAACTTCAAAAATATGGAGAAGTCATGGCCGAGGATGGCGGCCAGTCCCACTATCCCGCTATACAAAGGATCATCAAGAATATAACCGCTTATAAAAACAGGTATAAGGCCCTTGAGCATGTCCCCAGCTAAGGTGATCAAGGCTGGCCTCTTTCCCATTGCCCTCAGGACATTAGTGGCACCTATGTTGCCACTGCCAACCTTTCTGAGGTCAACGCCCTTTAATTTAGCAACAATGAGCCCTACGGGTATTGAACCCATAAGAAAGGACCATAAAACCAGTAGGTAAATCATCACAATCTCTTCCAGAAGGCAATAGTGTATTGCAGACCTGAAACAATTGCAAGGATAAGGGCTATCCATATAAAAGCAGTCCCTAAATCATAGAGATCAATCGGCCCTATGCTCAGGTCTGTTATCAGACATAGTATAGCAGCAATCTGAAAACCTGTCTTCCATTTCCCGCCTGCCTCGGCAGGGATCACTATATCCTTTGAAAGGGCAGCAACCCTGAGGACAGTAACGAGGAACTCCCTGACTATTATGACTATAGCTATCCATGCACTGAGTCTCGCCATATCAACAAGAAGGATCAGGGCTGAGATAACGAGGAACTTATCAGCTATCGGATCAAGGATTATACCGAATCTTGTTATCTGTCCCCTCTTTCTGGCAAGGTAACCATCAATGAAGTCTGTTGCAGAGGCCACGGCAAAGATCATAGCACCAAGAATCGGGTTGATCGGGGTCAGGTATATAAAAAATGGTATAAGCACAATCCTGCTGATAGTTATAAGGGTGGGAAGATTAGGAGTCAATGTACTCTCCTGCTATGGAATCCCAGAGACCCTTTGACTTTATGAGGAATTCGCATATCTCCCTGACAGCACCTTTCCCCCCCCTGTTCTTGGTAATTATCATGGCCTCCTTCTTCGTCTCCTCTGTGGCATCAGAGACAGCTATAGAAAGACCAACCCTCCTGAATATGGGTATATCAACAATGTCATCGCCTGCATATGCTATCTCCTCAGGTCTCAGACCGAGTTTCTCGATGAGATGATCAAAGGCAACACTCTTTATGTGGCACCTCTGATACACCTCCTTAATCCCCAATTCCTTTGCCCTCCTTTCAATAACCTTTGAATACCTGCCTGTTATGATGGCCACCTGAATGTCAGCCTTTTCAAGCATCTTTATGCCATGACCATCCCTGACATTGAAGACCTTAAATTCATTGCCCTCGTTATCGAGAATAATGCTACCGTCTGTGAGAACACCATCCACATCAAGGATAAGGAGCTTTATATTTTTTGCAATCTCTTTTATTCTGTCTTCTTTCTTCTTTTTTCTGTTTTCTATCTTTATCACACTATCCCCTGCCTCAGTATATCGTGTAGATGTATTATACCCTTTGCCCTTCCCTCACCGTCAGGCACTACAAGGGATGTTATGGAATGCTTCTCCATGACAGATAACGCCTTTACAGCAAGTTCTTCCTCCGATATCGTCTTTGGATTCCTTGTCATGACCTCTCCTGCCTTCATATCAAAGAATGCCTTACCCCATTTCTCTATTCCCCTTCTTAGATCTCCATCTGTAATAATCCCGAGAATCTCTTTATGGTTATTCACCACAATAGCCACACCAAGCCTCTTTGAGGATATCTCCATTATAGCCTCTGTCATGGGTATATCAGGATAAACCAGTGGTAGGGCATCTCCTGTATGCATGAGGTCCATGACCTTAATGAATAGTTTTTTGCCCAGGCTTCCTCCTGGATGGAAAAAGGCAAAATCCTCCTCCTTGAATCCCCTCTTTATGAGAAGGGCAACTGCGAGGGCATCTCCCATCGCCATCGTAGCCGTTGTCGAGGCAGTAGGCACTATCCCCAGAG
>JBBIPQ010000108.1:0-5964 GCA_037442785.1 Nitrospirota bacterium | reverse complement strand
TGGTGGAGGCGGCGGGAATCGAACCCGCGTCCGAAAGTACTACCCTCAGGCCTCTACATGTTTATCCTGTCTTTTTGATCTCGGATAATGAAGCACCGACAGGCAGGTTTTTCATCACCCCATCCCTTTTTATCTCGCCACCGGGTCAAGGGATCACCCAGTGGCCAGCCTGCTTTCCGTCGCCCTTCCTGAAACACAGGCAATCTCAGGAGGACGTGCTGCTTTTAATTAAGCAGCGAGTGCCAGTTCGTTGTTGGCGTTTGTGTTTTTTCCATCTTTTTACGTGGTGATGGAGCCACGACATGCCACCTGAGTCTCATCACTCCCGTCGAGGCCAGTCGCCCCCGATTATTTTTATTATACCACACTGCTGTCCAAAATAAAGTGACAGAGGTTATTTTTATGGGCATAAGACCTCAAAAACACAAAAGAAAGTGGGCCACCCCAAAAAATCAAAATCAAAGATTTTTTGGGACCCCTCAAGCCCTTTTCTGGCCCTTCAGAGCCTTCTCGATAGCCCTCTTTGCCTCCCTCTCCTTAATAGTCTCCCTCTTCTCATATAGCCTTTTCCCCCTGGCAATACCGATCTCCACCTTTGCATAGGGCCCTTTAAAATAGATCTTAATAGGGATGAGGGTATAACCCTTTTGCTGAACCCTGCCCTTCAGATGCTCTATCTCCTTTCTGTGAAGAAGGAGTTTCCTCGTCCTTAAAGGGTCCTGATTCATGATATTCCCGTGGGAATAGGGACTTATGTGACAGTTAAACAGAAATGCCTCGGAATCCCTTATAAGGACATAGCTATCCTTCAGATTTGCCTTACCTTCTCTGAGAGATTTGACCTCTGTGCCATAAAGTTGAATCCCTGCCTCAATGGTCTCTTCGATCTGGTAGTCATGGAAGGCTTTTCTATTCTGGCAGACTATCTTCAAGCCACTCACCAATCCTTCTCAATCTCCTGTATCTTTCTTCTATTAACTTAAGGGGCGGTTTTGTGCTCAGTTCCTCGATTGCCCTGTTAACGGTCTCCAGGATCTTACCTGACATGGATTCATAATCCCTGTGGGCACCTCCTGATGGTTCAGGGATTATATCATCTATGATCTTGAACCTTAAGAGATCCTGAGCAGTTAACTTCAATGATTCTGCAGCCCTTGAGAATTCCTCTGTCCCTATCTCTCCATTTCCTTTTTTCCAGAGTATGGCTGCACAACCCTCAGGTGATATAACCGAGTATATTGAGTGTTCAAGCATGTACAACCTGTCAGCAACACCAAGGGCTATAGCACCGCCACTGCCACCCTCCCCTATAACGATTGAGATTATTGGTGTCTTGAGCCTTGACATCTCCTTCAGATTGGTTGCTATTGCCTCTGCCTGCCCCCTTTCTTCTGCACCTATGCCTGGATATGCCCCTGGAGTATCTATGAATGTAAGTATTGGGATACCAAATCTCTCAGCTAATTTCATCAATCTCAGGGCCTTTCTGTATCCCTCTGGATGGGGCTGTCCAAAATTCCTGAGGATCCTTTCCCTGGTACCCCTTCCTTTCTGGTGTCCGATTATCATAAAACTCCTGTTGCCGATCCTCCCCAGGCCTCCAACTATTGAGGGGTCATCCGAGAATCTCCTGTCACCATGAAGCTCAACAAAGTCTGTCACCATAAGGGAGATATAATCAAGGGTATAGGGTCTATCAGGATGACGGGCTATCATTGTCTTCTGCCATGGGGTCAGATTGGAGAATATCTCAGCCCTCAGGTCCCTCACCTTCTTCTCGAGCCGTTTGATCTCAGAGGTGATATCTATGTCCTTTCCATCGCTCAGGCGACGGAGTTCGTCGATCTTGTTATCAAGCTCCTCAATAGGCTTTTCAAAGTCAAGATAATATCTCATCTCACCATCACCCTTCCATCATTGATTATTCCTTCTATCCTCCTGATCAACTCAGCAGCTGGTTCAACATTACAGTCTGTCCTTACTATTACGGTAGAGCCATTGATCTCAAGGTTCAGGTAAAGGGGACATTTTCCTGGATATTCCATTATTACATCCTTCAGGGAGAAGAGTCTATCCATTGTCTCTTTATCCATCCTCAGGAATACATCTAATCGGTTTAGTGATGAATTCTTATAACTCTCTATTACAGAATTAAGATCCTGAATCTCTCTGGATATTATCTTTATACCCTTTTCGGTTTTATCAACGGTTCCTTTTATGGAGATCAGGGAGTCTTTCTGGATGAGACTTCCAAGTTCTTTGTAGAGGTCTGGAAAGACGAGCATCTCCGCATTGCCTTCCTCATCCTCAACAGTAACATATGCCATTATCTCTGCCTTTTCCTTTGTGCGTATCCTTTTTATATTACTTATTACAGCAGCAGTCAGGATATCTGTTCTGTCAGGAATATCCTCGAGTTCTGAAATCCTTTTGTAATTCAACCTTGACAGAATCCCCCTGTAATTTGTGAGGGGATGATCTGTTATATAGAAACCAAGGGACTCTTTCTCAAACCGAAGGATCTCCTCCTTATCTGTATTAGTTGATGCAAAGGTTATTTCGTTATCTTTCATGGGTTCATCATCAAAGAGATTATAAACAGGCTTGTCTGTTCTGGGCTTCTCAAGCATGGATAGGGCCTCCTTCCTTCCTATGCCTGTTGAATCAAAGGCACCTGCCTTAATAAGGCCCTCAATAACCTTTTTATTCACCTTCTTGCTGTCTATCCTGGATAAGAAGTCCTGGAAGGATTTAAAGGGACCACCCTTTTCCCTTGTCTCGATAATAGACTCTATGGCATTAGTACCAACCCCTTTCACAGCCTCAAGGCCAAACCTAATGGCATCTCCTATAACCTTGAATTCCCGATCGCTCTCATTTATGTCTGGAGGTAAGACCCTTATGGACATATTTCTGCACTCAGAAATGGCCTTTATAATCTTGTCCGTCTTATCCATGTCAGCACTCAGGTTGGCAGCCATGAATTCAACTGGATAGTGTGCCTTAAGGAATGCTGTCTGATAGGCAATATAGGCATATGCTGCTGAATGGGATTTATTGAATCCATACTCAGCAAAGAATGCCATGAGATCAAAAAGCCTGATCGCCTTTTTCTCGGGTATCCCATTTGCTACTGCCCCTTTAATAAAGGCCTCCTTCTGTTTTTCCATCTCCTCTGGTTTTTTCTTTCCCATGGCCTTCCTCAGGATGTCAGCCTGCCCCATTGTGAAGTTAGCAAGCTTATTGGCTATCCTCATAACCTGTTCCTGATAGAGGATAACCCCATAGGTCTCGCTCAATATCTCCTTGAGTTGAGGTATCTCATATCTTACTGGTTTGAGTCCCTTTTTACCCTTTATGAAATCATCCACCATGCCGCTGCCAAGAGGCCCAGGCCTGTAAAGTGCAACAAGGGCTATAAGGTCTTCAAAACAGTCAGGCTGCATCTTGATCAGGAGTTCCCTCATCCCTGAGCTTTCAAGCTGAAATATGCCCGTTGTCTGGCCTGAACAGAGGAGCTTATAAGTTTCTTTATCCTCAAGGGATATGTCTTTGAGAGAAAGGTCAACCCCCTTTGATGCCTTTATGTGCTTCAGGGTCTTCTCTATTATGGTGAGTGTCTTCAGGCCAAGGAAATCGAATTTCAGTAATCCCAGGCTCTCAATTGCTGTCATATGAAACTGGGTAGTTATGGTATTGTCAGTGGGGTTTTTATAAAGTGGTACAAGATCAGTCAGGGGTTTTGGGGACACCACAACACCCGCTGCATGAGTTGAGGCATGTCTGCACAGACCCTCAAGCCTCCTTGCTATATCGATAAGGTCCTTAACCCTTGGATTGGTTTCATAGGATTCTTTTAATTGTGGTTCAAGCCTCAGAGCCTCATCTATTGTGACATTGGGTCCCTCAGGTATAAGCTTTGCTATCCTGTCAACCTCAGCATAGGGCATGGCAAGGGCCCTTCCAACATCCCTTATCGCTCCCCTTGCAGCCATTGTACCGAATGTTATTATCTGGGAAACCCTGTCATGACCATATTTCTCAGCAACATAGGAGATGACCTCCGGTCTCCGATTCGTGCAGAAGTCCACATCAATGTCAGGCATACTAATCCTCTCTGGGTTAAGGAATCTCTCAAACAGGAGATTATACTTTATGGGGTCTATCTCGGTTATACCCAGGCAGTAGGCAACCAGGCTACCTGCTGCTGATCCCCTTCCGGGTCCCACAGGTATCCCCCTCTCTCTGGCAAACCTTATAAAGTCCCAGACTATGAGGAAATAGGATGCATAATTCATCCTGTTTATAATATCAAGCTCCCTTGATAGCCTCTCTGAATATATGTCTGGTGGAGAATTCCCCAGTCTCTCCCTCAATCCTGATAGAGCAAGTTCTCTAAGATAAGTCTGAGGGGCAACCCCATTTTCCACCTGAAAGGTTGGGAGCAACTGAGCATTCAGATCTAATACCACATTGCATCTTTCAGCGATCTCCCAGGTCGCCCTGATTGCCTCAGGGATCTCCTGGAATGCCCTTTTCATCTCCTCTGGTGACTTGAAATAAAACTCCTTTGATTCAAACCTCAACCTGTCAGGGTCATTGACTGTCTTGCCTGTCTGGATACAGATCAGCACATCATGGGCCCTTGCATCCTCAGGCCTCAGGTAATGGCAATCATTCGTTGCCACTACCTTTATTTCGAACTCTCTGGAGAGCTCAATGAGTTTTTTGTTAACTTTTATCTGTTCCTCGAGACCGTTATCCTGAACCTCAAGGAAGAAATTCTCCTTACCAAAGATATCGATGTATCTATCAACTGCCTTTTTAGCCTCCTCCTGCATATCCTTTCCAAGGTGGTAAGGGATCTCTCCCTTAAGGCACGCGGAAAGGGCAATCAGGCCTCTTGAATGTTCCTGGAGGAGTTCTCTGTCCACTCTCGGTTTATAATAAAAGCCCTCTGTATATGCCCTTGTTACGAGTTTGCACAGGTTGCGGTACCCCTCGTTGTCCTTAGCAAGGAGTATAAGATGAAAGGGTGACTCGGATGATCCTTTCTTATCAAATCTGCTACCCCGTGCCACATAGATCTCACAACCTATTACTGGTTTAATCCCTTCCTTTGATGCCTTCTTATAGAACTCTATCGCTCCAAAGAGATTGCCATGATCAGTGATGGCGAGAGCTGGCATCCTGTAATCCGATGCAACCTTAACCAGCTCATCTATCTTAATAGAACCATCAAGCAGACTATATTCTGTATGCAGATGAAGGGGAATGTATTCTGAATGCTGTCGCATAGAAAATATTAACCTTATGGAGGTAATCAAGTCAAACCAGCACCTGTTCTCAAGGTTAGAAAACCATAACCGGGATTCAGAAAAAGAGAATTTTTGTCCTCTTATTTAAACAGGAAACGTGAGAACATCAGCCAATGAGAAGGGATACAGAAGGGCTCCGTCTTTCCTCAAAATAAAATCTCTCTGAAACAGATATCAGGTTATGCATCTTTATACCTCCTGAGTTTTTTCTCATATGCCTGTGTTAATGCCTCTGAAAGTTCCTCTATTTTCTCAGATAACCTCACAATATCTATTGAGTCTCTTAATTTTACCAGCTTTGCTTTTGTCTTTGCATTGACTTCATCCAGTTTTAGAACCCTGTTTAGAGGTATATCAAGCTCATAAACCCTCTTTACATGTCCCTTTTCTCTAACCCTGCTTACAAGTTTCATCTGTGGCATAAAAAGATTATTCCTTACTGTTATTAATCTTAAGAGCAACCCCAGAATCCTCAGTTCTTCCTCTGTGTCATATCTTCTCCAGCAGTGGGGTCCCCAAAAAATCTTGCGATTTTTTGGGGTGCCCGACTGTGTATGCCCTTACCATTGACCAGTTCTTACTCTCTACATAGGGAGCATCATTCTTCCTGTAAGGTCTTGAACGAGTAAATTTTATCTTAGCCTCT
>JBBIPQ010000107.1:0-6006 GCA_037442785.1 Nitrospirota bacterium | reverse complement strand
AATTCTTAATAGGGTTAACATCTATCCTTTTGATAAGGGAGTTTATGGCCCATTCTGGCACGTCACCTTTTACCACGCCCTTATCTGAATCTTTTACCCCCTGAGAACCCTTGTGCAGAGAATTAAGAAACTCAATAGGCAAACTGATAATACCCGTAATAGTTCTCTTTATCTTTGTAATGTCATCCTCAATGGGCACAAAATCTTTATTTTTATGCAGCTCAAGTTTTCTTATAACCTTTTCGGCAAGGGTCCTACTCTTTAAAAGTTCATACTGTGTAGTGTAATAATCTGGCCCTGGTTTTGTGATATCAACTCCTTTAAAAGAGAGTATATTCGGGTCCTCCTTATCGATCTTGATCACAACCGTAGACTTGTAAACGGGAGCCATCATAAGGGTTACTGCGGTAGTAGTTATAATAGCGGATATCAGAAAGATAATAACATACCACTTTCTTTTAATTATTACATTAATATAATCCCTGAGGTGAACCTCCTCCTTTTCTGCGGAGAGATGCCTTATATAGGTGGATGGGGGTAGATTATGATGTTCATATGGTTGGAGAAATTGCTCGTTTCTTGACCCGTTATCCTTCATATTAAAATCCTTTTCCGAGACTGAAGATTCCAAAATTCAGGCTTGTTGCAAGGCCCTTGAAAAAACTCTTTATCCCGCTCTTTGAGACAATGATGATATCCTTATCCTTTATCTCTATGTCAGGTTTGCTGCCAGAAAGTATGGCGTCATAGTCAACCAGTATTACATCCCTTTCTGTTCTGCCATTATCCCTGAATATTTTTATATCTGAAGGAGACGCTACATAATCAAGTCCCTTCGCCATACTGAGGGCCTGGACGAGGGTGGTCTTTCCCTTTATCTGAAAAGAACCAGGACTGTTCACAGCACCATCCACAAAGAATATCCCACTTCTGGGAACATGTATCACATCTCCAGCTAAGAGGGGAATGTTTAACTCTGAATGTCCGTTAACGAGCAATTCATTAAGGTCTATAACTATCTTTTCGATCCTGGACATATCACCTGACTCAATATTTCTCTGCACAATGCATACGTCCCCAGCCTCTTGGGTAAGCCCCCCTGCTAAAGAAATCATGTCTAAGAGGTATTTTTGGCCCGTCACATAAAAGATATTCGGATTCTTAACAGATCCGAGGACAGAGATAGGTTGGCTCCTGTACTCCTTAACGAAGATACTGACAGCAGGTTCGGTAATGTACTTCTTCAACCTCTCCGAAATATCTGATTCAATCTCTGCCACGGTTCTTCCTGAAACCTCGATCTTGCCTATTAGTGGTAATTGTATAAAACCTGTAGCACTAACTCTCACAGACGTCTTCAATTCAGATACTCGAAAAACATCTATCTCTAATAGATCCTCTGGCCCCACCTTATAATCAGCAACAGTAAAGGCCTTTCTGAACTCAACGACCTTCTGTGATAACTCAGCATTTAAAACGTCGCTTTTGGAGTTCGTCTGAAAACTCTGTAAAGTCTCTGACTTAATCTCGTTCTTAGCACAAGAACTTAAAAGGAGCACAAGAAATATTAGAAAAATAATCAATCCTCCATAAAGTTCATTACTCAATATCCTTGATACCGACTTCATATCCTTACTTAATAAAAATTCCCAGTTTTTAAACCTTTCATGGCTTTTTATTCTTATACTCATAACACCTCCAAACATATATGATGCAAAAAACATGCTTATCAAAAGATTTAGAAGGGAAAAAATATAGTATAGGCAAAAAATAGGGTGATTCAGTTAGAGGTATTGACAAAATAACTTTGTCGGCGACATGCAAAGGCTTTGAGAGTATAGCCCTACCCGTTCAATCTCGAGATTTATCAATCTTTTATGAAACTATTTTGTATCTTTTAGATACACATCGATCTGTTTGTCTCCTTCAGTAACATAGTTTTCCATCTCAAACAACCATGCAGAGGGCATTGACTATCCTGGGATCATAAAAGGTTCCAGCATGTCTCTTTATCTCTTGAAGGGCATCCTCAGGGGATAACCTATTCCTGTAAGGTCTTTCAGAGATCATGGCGATATATGAGTCAACAACAGAAAGAACCCTCGATATTAATGGGATCTCTTCACCTTTTAAACCCTCGGGATAACCGGTGCCATCAAATCTTTCATGGTGGTGTACAATAGCCCTTTTCACATCTTCAGAGAACTCAAAGCTATTGAGTAAGGTAATCGTGATATAAGGATGAACCCTTAGAACCCTCATCTCAACAGGGGAAAGGGTCCTCTCTTTAAGAACCGGGCTTGCAAGCATCAATCCTATGTCATACAGCATTGATGTATATAAGGCGAGATTTTTTGTGCCCTCGTCAACACCAAGATAATCCATTATCTTGCAAATAAGATCGTGAATAACACCATCCTTCTTATGATAATTCCTGATAGCTGCAACAAGACCTTCAAAGGTCTTTAAATAATGCTTTAATTCCTTTCCAGAACAATTCTCTGAGTACAATCTCTTAAGAAGATAGGAAATCCTTTCGCTAATAGCCTGTGCAATATGGAGATCAAGGACTGTAAAGGGCTTAGAATCCCTTTTATTATTAAGATTAAATACACCTATAACCTTTCCATTTATCCTTAGTGGTAATGAAAGGAGAGATCTTGTGTTGTACTGCGATAGGTTCTTTTTAAAGAATCTTGGATCGTTCTCTATATCCTCAATCAATAAAGGCTTACCTTCAAGAGCAACCCATCCTGATATATTGTCACCTAAACGTAATCTTGTCTTTCTCACTATATCTTCATCAAGTCCTATAGCCCCTTTTATCACAAGGTCACCGGTAAATTCATCGGTAAGCATTATTGAACAGACATTTATATCCATCAGATGTGCTATAAATTCTGTTAACCCTTCAACCATATTCTCTATTATTGCCTCTACCTTCAATCTCTCGATCTTCGGTATGGTCATGGTAATGGAAGATCTCATCTGCTCACTTTCGACACTCAGTATCCAGCGATGCACCTCTGCCACCCTCTTTGCAAGATAGAGTTTTAATCTCTCCTTTGATCTATCTATCTTAAAGATATTTACCGGGTCCCTGATCAATAATAATAGTGTTTCAGGAAGTTGCCCGGGAAAAGTAAATATAATATTCACAAAATCATTCTCCCTTATGGTTATACTCAGGCTGTCTCCATATTCAAGATAATGGCAGAGGCTCTCAATAAGATTGATAAATAACTGAAATATTCTTATCCTGTCCCCTACCACAAGCGATACAGTGTCAGTCACATCCATTTTAATTGAGATCTTTCGCCTGCTCATAATATTCTTTATGGAACGGGAGTTTATTGAATCCTTCAGAACATCTATTATGTCAAAAATAGACTTCTTTATAACCCTTGTCTCGTCTTCTAATCTTAGAAAATCAAGTTGATTTTCCACTATATAAATCAGCTTTTCCACCTCCTCAGAGATAATGTCATAGAATTCTTCAAGATCTATCCTTCCAAGATCTCTATGTTGCCTGAGATAATATAGAGAACCTTTTATCGAATTTAGCGGGGTTCGCAGTTCATGGGATACCCGGGTAAGGAACTCGGTTTTCACAATATCAGACTCTACAAGCTTCCTATTTATCTCTTCCAGCTCAATCGCCTTGGACTGAAGTTTATTCATGAGAAAGGCATTCTCTATGGCAATAGCTGCCTGATTGGCAATTATCCTTATAAGGGTAAATTCATCCTCGCCAAATGTTAAATTGCCCTTTTTATCATTAATATTGATTACACCATATAATCTATCTCGACTAACAATTGGACAGGAGATAAATGACCTCGTCTTATAACGGTCCCTCTTCCACTTTTTAAACCTGCTGTCTTTATCTATATCCTCCACAAGGAGGGGTGTACGGCTTGAGGCAACGATGCCAGCAATACCTTCGCCCACCTTAATCCTGTATGTACTGACCAGTCCGACATCTATGCCTCTTGATGCAAGCATGTAAAGCTCGTCCCTGTCATTAACGAGCATAAATGAACCCTTCTCAGCGTTAGTATAGTTTATGGCGAGGTCAAGCATCAGGTTTGCTATCGCTCCAATGTTATCGGTAATAACAAGTGCATTAGCAATATCCTGAAGGATCGAGAATTTCTTTTCTAACAGTTCATTTCCCATATTAACGAGATCAAATGTAATTGATCCTTTCTATACCCTTTCTCTCCAATTCCCTTCTAAAGATTGTTACGTCTTTACCAGCCCTTTTAGCCGCATACAAGGCCTTATCAGCTTCCCTGATGAGATTCTCCACGTCACTGCATTCAGGATACGTCGCTATACCAATACTTACCGTAATTCTATCCCTCGGGAAATTCTTCCATCTGGACCGGATCTGGTTCCTGACATTCTCTCGCACCCTTTCAGCTACATGGAATGCCTCTGACTTATTTATCTGCGGCATTATAATCGCAAATTCTTCGCCGCCAAACCTTACGAGTATATCGTTCGCTCTTATAGATCTTGTCATGATAGAAGCAATCTCCTTCAGGATGAAATCCCCAGCCATGTGACCTTCTGTATCATTAAAAAGCTTAAAATCATCTATGTCTGCTATAGCTAAGGAGAAACTCAAACCGTACCTTTTTGCCCTCGTATATTCTTCCTCGATACGAATATCGAAATACCTTCTGTTAAATAGACCTGTTAATGGATCGGTTATAGAAAGTTCCCTCATCTCCTCTGCCATCCTATAACAAAAAGAAAGCTTTAAAAGTAAGGAAGCCTGATGAGCAAAAGGTGCAATCATAGAGAGATCTTCCTCTGAAAAAGGCTCACCTGTTGCCTTATCAGAAAGATTCAGTATCCCCACAACCTCATCGGCCATCTTAAGGGGTATGCATGCAAAATATGGTGTTCTATAACGAGGTTTTCGGAATGGAAGATAGTCTTCAGTCTTATCTTCTCTATCTATAAAAAGAGGTATTCCACTTTCATAAACCTTACCCGAGATACCCTCTCCCTTCCTGACCTTTATCCCCTCCATGAGCCACATATTAGAGCCTGTAACTGCTGCTACACTCAGAACCTCCCTCTTTTCATCAGGCAACATAAGGGAACATTTCTCAGCACGCAGAAGGTCAGAGGCCTCCTTTACTATGCCCTCGAATAGAACCTCTGGCTCACTGAAGGAGGAATAAAGATTTAACATCTTCAGAGATGCTACGCTCATGGATTCAACCATTCTTTCATAATTATCCTTTCTCCTCTGGATCTCGCAGATGTAAGACAGCATCCTGCAGAACTTATTAATATATTCAAAGGTCACCCTATCAAGTAAGGTGTTAAAGATTCCGAGAAGACAAGAACTTCTATCCTCGACCGAAAGTGGAAAAAGATACAAAGAAACAATATCCTTAGGAAATCCTGCACACCAGAGATCGTGGGCGTCCAGGATAGAAACAGCTTTTTTGTGACTGTGTGCATTGGAAACAAATTTATCATCCCTGTTAAGCCTTAATGCACCGACGGTTCCCTTTTGCCTGCCTTCATAAATCTCGGGGTAAAAATACTTATCTCTTAGTTCAAAGATTGCTGCGGTGTCCACATTGAAGAGAAAGATTATACTATCTATGATTAATCTATAGGTTTCTCTTATATCACTTGTCCTTATATTGCTCAAGAGGTTCATAATAGCCCTTGACCACTGCCTCTGAAGATCAAGCTCGCCTTTTTCGCAACTAAGAACAAGGGCATTTTCTATTATTGAACGAACATATTCTATCTTCCTCTTAGCCTCTTCTTCAGTAATAACAAGCACCTTATCAATGCATGATTCAAGAGCAGTTTCTCTCAGACCCAAATCGAGTGATCCTCTCTTGCAGAAGTCTCTAAAGTCATCAATACGATCATAATAGGCCTCTACCACGACACAAAAGCCTTTATCATGCAGATGAAAAGGGAGAAAGATATGATACTGTGAAGTGGGACCCTTAACAACATATGGAG
>JBBIPQ010000106.1:0-6123 GCA_037442785.1 Nitrospirota bacterium | reverse complement strand
AGGCTACTGATGCAAAGATCCTCAAGATACAGATGAGCCCGATCAAAGGGCTCTGGGAGGTCGCTATTGAGGACAGGGGACAGAGAGGATTGCTCTATGTGGACTTTTCAAAGAAGTACCTTGTCAGCGGTTCCATAGTAGAGGTTAATGCAGCAATAAACAAGACAAAGGAAAGGCTCGACGAACTGAACAAGGACAGGAAGATCAATCCTGCAAGTGTCCCTCTCAAGGATGCCCTTGTCCTGGGCAGCAATGCTGCCACAAAGAAGGTCATTGTATTTACAGACCCTGACTGACCCTACTGCGGTAAACTTCATCGGGAGATGAAGAAGGTTATTGCAAAGAGGTTGGACATTGCCTTTTACCTGAAGCTTTTCCCTCTGAAATTCCACAAGGATGCTTACTGGAAATCAAAGAGCATTGTTTGCAATAAATCCTTAAGATTGCTTGAAGATAATTTTGAAAAGAAGCCGATACCAAGATTGGATTGTGATACAAAGGAGATAGATGAAAATATCAGGTTTGCTGAAAAGCACGGGATATCAGGGACTCCAACAATGATACTTCCGGATGGTTCTGTCTATCAGGGCACTATATATTCCGAGAGGCTTATAAAGTTGATAGATGAGGCATCGAATTCAAAGAAAAAGGATTAAAGCTTCACATTCAGTGTTATTAGTAACCAGTTTAACAAGCCCCCTGCGAGGAAGGCCGTAGGAAAGACGATAGCGATTATTATCAGGGCTGTTCTTATACCCATCTCCTTAATTATCATAAAGAAGTTCGCAAGACATGGGACAAATAGGGTTATGGTTACAAGACTTACTACGGACTGGACAGGTGTGAGGAGTCCCTTCTCTGCCATTGTAAATAGATCCGCTGCACCATAATCCCTTCTCAGAAAACCGAGTATAAAGGCCTCTGTTGTCTTCTCGGGTAATCCCACAAGATTCACTATAACAGGGGATGCTGCCTTTTCTATGAGTGTTAGTAGATTTAGCTTATGAAGCAGAAACAGTATGAATGTCCCTAAGATAAAGAGTGGCACCGCCTCCTTCAAGTACCATTCAACCCTGCCAAGGGTCTTGACAAGAATATTCATTGCATCAGGTTTTCTTATAGGTGGAATCTCAAGAAAGAAATCAGTCTTCTCACCCTTAACAAGCTTTGAGGCAAGGTATCCTGAGACAAGCAATACCACAAGGATGCAGAGTGACCAGATTATCGTTGCCTTCAGGGATAACGCTCCCAGCATGCCGAGGATGACTCCAAGCTGGGCAGAGCACGGGATAGCCAGTGCCAGGAGAAATGTTGTGATTACCCTCTCTCTCCTTCTCTCGAGTATCCTTGATGTCATCACAGCCATTGTACCGCAGCCAAGGCCAAGGACCATTGGCAGAATCGCCTTCCCATTGAGGCCCATTATATTAAAGAGCCTGTTTGTCATTATTGCAAGCCTTGGTAAATATCCACTATCTTCAAGAATTGCAAAGGCGATGAAGAATGTGATAGTTATCGGGAGGATTATTGCTATTGCATAGGTCAGGGCAACCGTAACCAATCCATACTCTCCAACGAGTATCTCCTGTATTATATCGAAGGGGATCAGGAGCTTAACGATCTTCGTTGCCATGGGATTGATATAATTTCCAAAGATCGTCTCCTCTAAGAAATCAACGAGGGTACCTGCTCCGAAGACCCCCACAAACTCATAAAGGGCAAATAAAACTATAAGCAAAATAGGGATGCCCCAGAGGGGATGCATGCTCATCCTTCCAATCAGGGAGAATAGTCTTCCCTTCTGGGCAGGAATATATCTCACAACCTTTTCTGTTATCTCTTTTGCCAGATCCAGCCTCGCCTGATTTATTAGGGAACCCAGTGCCCCTTTCACCTTTAACTGGCATTCATCCCTTAGCCTTTCTATCTCCTTGATCGTCTCTTTTGAAAGATTGCTCCTGAGCCATTCTTTGAGACTTTCATCACCAGATAGTATCATTAGTGATACTGCCCTCTGTGATATAGCTGAGTCAGGCAGCAGGGTTGAGATCTTTTCTATAAATTCCTCAATAGTATCATGATACCTCACCCTTATATTTGGTATTGCGGGGTTTAATAGAGATGCCCTGAGTTCCTTGATCCCTTTCCTTTGCGGTGCAATTGTAGGCACTACATTGATACCAAGGATCTCAGAGAGCCTATCTATATCGATAACGATACCCCTGTCCCTTGCCTCATCAGCCATGTTTAGATCAAGGACCATAGGGATTCTCATCTCCGCAATCTGGAGTGTTAGTAAGAGTGTTCTTCTAAGATTTTTCGAATCAGCTACCTGGATAATTGCTGAGGGTCTTTCCCTTAACAGGATATCCCTTGTTACCTTCTCATCCTCACTCATTGGGATGAGACTATTTGTCCCAGGGGTATCTACGAGTAGGAACCTTTTACTGTCAAGGGATATATTTCCATAGGAGACCTCTACAGTCGTTCCAGGGTAGTTAGAAACTGTTACATACTTTCCTGTTAGAAGTCCAAAGATTACACTCTTTCCTACATTGGGATTGCCAACAAGGGCAATCCTCTCGTAGGATCTTTCCCCCTGGCCATGCCTGTGCCTGTGTCTTCCGTGCATGGATTATTATAATTGAGAGTGAGTATCAATTTCAAGTTCCTATGGCCTCCTCACCCCTTTCTCCGGTTCTTATCCTTATCGCATCATCTACTGAGTATATGAAGATCTTCCCATCTCCTACATTTCCTGTCTTGGCTTTTTCAATTATCGTGTTTATGGCCTGATCGACAAGGGCATCAGGGATTATTATCTCTATCTTTACCTTTGGAAGGAATCGAACCTCATACTCCCTTCCCCTGTAAACCTCAATGTAACCCTTCTGCCTTCCGAATCCCTTTACCTCTGTTATGGTCATGCCCTGAATGCCGATACTGTTCAGCGATTCCTTTACCTCATCGAGCTTAAAGGGTTTTATTATGGCCTCTATCTTCTTCATAATCTCTCCTCCTCTGTGATTAAATATGTAAGTTGTAAGCCTTTTCACCGTGCTGGCTCTCGTCAAGACCTATGATCTCATCCTCAAGATTGCTCCTCAGACCAGTAGTTGCCTTAATCAACAGCAATATCACAGCAGTAACAATGGCAACATAAACGACGGTGATAACAACAGCTATAGTCTGCGTCAAGAGTTGTGAGGGGTTTCCGTAGAGTAATCCCTTTCCAGCCTCGTTTATTGTGGGGTCCGCAAATACCCCTGTAAGTAGTGCCCCAAGGGTTCCTGCGACTCCATGGATACCAAAGGCATCAAGGGTATCGTCATAACCCAGTCTTGGCTTCATGTAGACCACCACAAAGAAAGGAACGATACCAGCTAAAATGCCTATGATAAGGGTTCCCTTAATATTCACAAACCCGGCAGCGGGTGTTATTGCAACAAGACCGGCCACAGCACCAGAGGCGATCCCAAGTATTGTTGGCTTCTTTGAATAAATCCATTCAGTGAACATCCATGATACGGCAGACATAGCAGTTGCCGTATTTGTATTTATGAAGGCTGCAGAGGCAAGGCCGTTCGCAGCAAGAGCTGATCCAGCATTGAATCCAAACCACCCGAACCACAATAAACCCGTTCCAGTAGCTACCATTGTTAGATTATGGGGTAGGAGGGACGTGTCCCATCTTTTACCCAGCATAAGAGCACTAATCAGGGCAGCGATACCTGCATTGATATGCACAACAGTCCCCCCAGCAAAGTCAAGGGCACCAAGCTTTGCAAGGAATCCTCCACCCCAGACCCAGTGGGCAACGGGCAGATATGCAAAGGTCATCCAGAGTACGCAGAAAAGGATCCAGGCAGAAAACTTCATCCTCTCTATCAAGGCACCGCTCACAAGGGCAACAGTTATAGCAGCAAATGTTAATTGATAGACAATGAAAATATATTCAGGTATAGTCTTGGCTGCATCAGTTATACTGTTAATACCCACACCTGTGAGAAAAAGCTTGACAGGCTCTCCAATAACACCTGATATGTCATTACCAAATGCAAAGGTGTATCCATAAATGACCCACAGGATACTTACTATTGAGAAAGCAATAAAGGCCATGGCAATTGTGTTGAGAGCGTCCTTTCTCTTTGAAAGTCCACCGTAAAACAGGGCAAGACCAGGCACCGTCATCAGCATAACAAGGGCAGTTGCAACGATCATCCAGGCTGTGTCCCCTGTATCGATCTTGAGCGGAGCCGGAGTTGCAGGAGGTGCAGGCTGAGCAGTGGGGGTCTGCTCAGCCATTGAAGGGGTTGGAGGGTTAGGCTGCTCTTCTGCAAATACAAGCCCTACAAATCCCAATAAGCCAATTATCATTAAAATATTTAATAGTCTTTTCATAGTTGCCTCCTTTTAAAAACTGAATGTCAGATTTATACCTGTCACAAAGGTATCATCCAGCTTTCCGTTATGGTTATATGAGTTCCCGTCCACTGTCTTCTTTGCCTTACTCGAAAGCGGGAACCAGTACTGTGCAACAGGCTGCATCACCAAATTATTTGCGATAGGAACAGTGAAACCGGCCTTTACCATACCATCATGAAGTGCACTGTATTTTTTACCGGTATAATCGCCTGTTGAACTCTCATAAGTCCTCCAGTAGTTATCGCTTCCCACAAAGTATCCTGCGGATGCGCCTAAGTCAAGGGTTATATCCTTATACACAGGCATCGATTGCGACAGGGAAAGGTTGAAATAGGTGCCTGGATATGATGTTATATCCCTGTACACAGAAATCGTAGGCTTCAAAAAGGTTTCATAGCTTGCACTCAAAAACAATTCTTCGGTATCGCCTGGAGGATTGTTGTACTTCATGGCGTAGTAGATATAGCCCGCTGTAAGACTGAACCTGTCAACAACATAGGTATAGCTTAATGTTAAGTCTGTCTCGTTAAAACTCTTGTGGCCTTCCTTGTCAGGTGCAAAGGACTGTGTTACGCTCTCATTGCTGTCGATATTGCTCCACAGGGTTACAGAAAAGCCCTTGTAGAAAATACTCAAAGCAGGCTGAACAACTATGCTGTGAGAGCCTATCTCGTAGCCTCTAAATATATACCTGTTTAGCACCGCAACTGAAGCATTGCCTGAGACAGGATCGGTCTCCGGCTGCATTGTATGAGCGAGGGTTGCTCCATTTTCCTTTGATACTTCATGTACCGTGTTGCTGTCCACTTTCTTGAGTTCCTCTGCATAGAGGCTGCCGACCGAAAACATCAGTGCCACTGTTAAAACCAAAACCTTTAATTTTTTCATCACAATACCTCCGAATATTCTGTTTCAAATCTTACCTCTTTACTCAATCACCCCATAAGGTTTTTACTTCCTTTATCATCCTCCTTTCTAATTCCGTATTTTTTATCTTGTAACCGATCATCCTTCCGGTTATGCCAAGATTTCTCGCTGCCTGAGCCATGGCCAGTTACATTCTCTATGGGCCTTTATTATCTCTTCCTTCTCGATACCGGCCATCACAAAAATCTTTGATTTTTTGGGGTGCCCTTTTCCTTACCCTATCCTTCAATGAGCTCACTGTATCACCCTTAGAGCAAGAATCGTGCCAGGATTTTGTCTTTGATTTATAAGGAAATTACAAAACAAACAAAGCTACATTTTTGTATATTCCTACATTTTTGTATGTTCAAAATTGTACGAGCCCAGCCTTTCTCTTAACATTTTGCTTGAACTTAATCTTTCTATCCTTAGACTTATAACTCTCCAGAACTATCCTGTAAATCACTGTTATATCCAGATATGTTTTTTACGGAAGATTTTTTTGGTGATAGCGTAAAAGTTTCTGTTTTAAAAATTTCAAAATCGGGTGACCATTCTTCAATGAACGCCTGAATGGACTAATCTAAAATTTCAGATGTCATTCCTAAAGTCAAGTCACACTTTATTACTACTTTGAAATGTCACATTGCTTGATTTCCATCCCCTTCTCCATGGATGATCTGGAGGTGGACAATATCTTTTTTTGATTTTTAATGGTATAGCCTCCCTCATACTTAATATCTCCTCCTCTTTAGATTCTCTGTATTGTTTTTTATCAATAACTACATAAGG
>JBBIPQ010000105.1:0-6174 GCA_037442785.1 Nitrospirota bacterium | reverse complement strand
GGGAAGAATTCAAGAGGAGATACAGAGAGGAGCTTAAGGATAAAAAGGGGTTAATAGAGAGATTGAGGTCAGAGGCAAGGAGGGGGCAGGTTACCCTCTTATTTGCTGCAAAGGACAGGGAACATATCGGGTCCCCAAAAAATCTAACGATTTTTTGGGGTGCCCCCAGGATGCTCTTGTGTTAAAGGAAGTGATAGAAGCAGCAAATCTATAGATAGTCTAAAGGAGGATGTATTATGATTTCAAAGATTCTTGTGCCGACCGATGGCTCTACAACCGCCAGAAAGGCTGTAGAATATGCATCTGGTCTTGCAAAACAGATAGGTGCTTCCCTTGTATTGCTTTCAGTAATTGACAGAAGCCTATTTGTGACAAAGTCTATACCATCTGTGGCAACACATCTGATCGAGCCCGTGGAGGACTATCTCAAGCAGGCTGCTGAGGCCTATCTGGAAGAAGCTAACAACTTGTGTGAGAAGATGGGTGTTAAATCAAGAAAGGTCATCAGGAAAGGACACCCTGTTGAGGAGATCATAAAGGAGGCTGAAAGGTCAAAAGTTGACCTGATAGTTATAGGATCCCATGGCATGAGCGCATTAAAGGCAGCAATTCTTGGCAGTGTTACATTAGGCGTCATCCACAAGGATACAAAGACCCCTGTCCTTGTGGTAAGAAGGTGATATGTGTTCTACGCTAAGATTCCAAGACTTATGTAAGATGGCCGTGCCGTACTGAGACATCTTCGGCTCGGCGATGGCCCATTCTTAAGTAATGGATTAAGCAGACATAATAAGACATTGCCATAAAGTTTTGAACTTTTTCTTTCACGTATTGATCTACAGCTTCATCCTTGCCTTTTCTACCTTGATTTTTCGACCTTTCATCAAGATATTATCGAGAGACTGGATTATTTTATCTGCAAGGGCTTCCGGAACTTCCACAAGGCTAAACCTGTCAAAAACCTGAATTTTTCCTATCTTGCGATATGGAATTTTTGCCTCTGAGGCAATGGATTTGACAATGTCTGCTACCCTTATGCTGTCTTTTTTTCCTATTGTCATGAAAAGGCGAGCCATGTCATTTTTAAAACCTCCAGTAACTGTTTCATATGGCTCTTCTATTGGTGTTTCTTTCATCTCACCGTAGGCCATATAAAGGGCTGCTGCAGCAATATCATCAGGACTGAATTGATCTGATAATTTCTTAACAGCATTAGAATAGGCAGCATGTTTATTGAGCTTTATAATCTCTTTAATCTCTCTGATGATATTGCCTTCCCTTGCCTTAACAACATCAGCTATTGTGGGCAAATCCTTTCTGTTGATTACAGTTTTGGCGGTTCTTTCTATGAGTCTCAGGTTTTTGTATTCTCTTGGAGTTACGAGAGTGATTGCAATGCCTGTCTTGCCAGCTCTGCCGGTTCTGCCGATTCGGTGTATGTAACTTTCTGGATTCTGAGGAATACTATAATTGAACACGTGGGTTACATTCTGTATATCCAGACCCCTTGCTGCTACATCTGTAGCAACGAGTATGTCGAGCATGCCATCTTTGAATTTCTTCATAACCTCTTCTCTCTTTGCTTGGGTATAGTCTCCGTGAATGGCTCCAGCATTATAACCCATCTGATTCAACTTTGCGGCGACCTCGTCAACCTCTCTTCTGGTGTGGCAGAATACCATGGCCAGTTGAGGATCTTCCACATCTATCAGTTTTGAAAGGGCCTTTATTTTATCTTCAGATCTGACCTCGTAGAATATCTGCTTTATCTTTGGAATAACGAGTTCTTTGGCATTTACCTTTATCCTTGCCGGACTTTTCATATGCCTCTTTGCGATGTTTATTATGGGTTCTGGCATTGTTGCAGAAAAAAGAAGGGTCTGTCTCTCTGATGGGGTAGCCTTTAATATTGTCTCAATATCTTCTATGAATCCCATATTGAGCATCTCGTCTGCTTCATCCAGGACAACAATCTTTATATCCGAAAATGATATAGTTTTTCTTTTTATGTGGTCAAGAATCCTTCCTGGAGTTCCAACGATAATTTCTACACCGCGCTTTAAGGACTTTATTTGCCTCTCTATAGATGTGCCTCCATAGACAGGTAGAACATTGATTTTCTTGAATTTCCCCAACTTGCTGATCTCTTCTGAGACCTGTATGGCGAGCTCTCGAGTTGGTTCCAGTATAATAGCAAAGGGATTTTTCTTCTTAGTGCATTTCTCAACAATAGGGATACCGAATGCTGCTGTCTTTCCTGTGCCTGTTTGTGCCTGTCCTACAACATCCAGACCCTCTAGTATAAGTGGTATCGCAGAGACCTGAATTGGTGTGGGTTCCTCAAAGCCCATGTCTGATATGGACCTTAAGATCTCATTGCTTAAAGGGAAATCCTCAAATTTCATACTTCAAAAACCTCTCATATCTGTTCAATAAAAACCCCCAGGGGTTTCTACAAATCCCCTGAGGGATTGATTGAAACTTCTTTTACTATATCAAGTATATACTTTGCCTTATAATTGTGTCAACATATCGTGCAATTCGGATTCTTGACTATTCAGGTAAGGTAGGTTTAAACTCATTAACTATGAACAGAATACTTAAAGGAATGATCGAGGAAAGATTAAAGGAGATGGGCCTTAATGAGCCTTCAGTGGAATTCGAGATACCGAGGGATGAGAGGTTAGGTGATCTATCAACCCCTGTTGCTATGAGTATTTCAAAGGCATTGAGGATGCCACCAAGGCAGATTGCCGAGGGAATTATAGGTTCTATTCGTGATATGGATATCCTTGAAGGTGTGGATATAGCAGGACCGGGTTTTATAAACTTCACCTTTTCAAGGCGTTTTATCTATTCAGAATTGATGAGGCTTTTGAGGGAGAGGGAATCTTATCTGAGGTCTGATTCAGGAAAAGGCAAAAGGGTTCAGATTGAGTATGTCAGTGCAAACCCAACAGGGCCTTTGCACTTAGGGCATGGCCGCGGTGCTGCCCTTGGTAATGCCCTTTCGAATCTACTGAAGGCTGCTGGATATGAGGTTGAGAGGGAGTATTACATAAATGATGCTGGAAGACAGGTGAGATTGCTTGGCCTATCAGTCTTTGTCAGGTATCAGCAGTTGCTTGATCTTGATTATCCCTTGCCGGAGGATGGATACAGGGGAGAATATATTGAGGACATCGCAAGGGAGATTTTAAAGGAATGGGGTGAAGGGTTTAAAGGTAAGGATTTTGATGATGTCAGGGATTTTTTTATTGATTTTTCTTACAGAAAGATGATGGAGCAGATAAAAAAGGACCTCTCAGATTTTGGAGTGGACTTTGATACCTATCAGAGCGAGAGGTCTCTCTATGATGAAGGGGATGTGGAAAGGAGTATAGAGGACCTTAAGAAGAGGGGTCATATATACGAAAAAGAGGGTGCCATATGGTTCAGGGCAACCTCCTTTGGAGATGATAAAGACCGTGTTATTGTGAAGAGGGAGGGAGATTTTACCTATTTTGCCTCTGATATAGCCTATCACAGGAAAAAGATAGAGAAAGGCTTTGATGAGATCATTGATATATGGGGTGCTGACCATCATGGATACATACCAAGGATAAGGGCTGTTATAAGGGCCTTTGGATACCCTGACGATCAATTAAGGGTTCTGCTTGTTCAAATGGTTACACTCCTGAGAGGGGGAAAACCTGTCCAGATGTCGAAGAGGACAGGAGAATTCGTAACCCTGAGAGAGGTTATTGAGGAGATAGGACCTGATACAACAAAGTTCATATTCCTCACAAGAAGGTCTGACAGCCACCTTGAATTTGATCTTGAATCTGTTAAGAAGCAGTCAGCGGAAAACCCAGTATTTTATGTGCAGTATGCCAACGCCAGGATAAACAGTATCTTCAATCACGCCCTTGAAAAGGGGATCGAGATAGAAAGACTCTATGAGGCTGACCTTTCCCTTCTTAATACAGATGATGAGGTAAGGATCATAAAAAAGCTTCTAAATTATCCTTTGATATTTGACGGAGCAGTGAGAAGTCATGAACCCCACAGGATAACCTTCTACCTTCAGGAGCTTGCGGGCTTATTCCATCCCTACTACAACCGTTACAGGGTTGTGATGGAGGATAGGGATCTTTCCCTTGCAAGGCTTGCCCTCTGTGAAGGGATAAGGATAGTCCTGAGGGAGGGCCTTGGAATACTCGGAGTCAGCATGCCTGAGAGGATGTGATATGATTCAGAGTATGACAGGGTATGGCTCTGCTGAGAAAGGGGAATTCAGGGTAGAGATAAGGTCCCTTAACCATCGTTTTATTGAGATAAACATCAGGATGCCTCAAGACCTTCTCAAGCATGATATTGCCCTCAGGAACATGATAAGGAAGAGGTTTTCGAGAGGCAAATTCGATGTTAATATCTCTCTGCTGTCTGGTAGAGCTATAAAGATAGGCATAGATACAGACAGGGCAAAGGCACTCTATGATGCCCTGAACCAGCTCAGGGACGACCTCGGGCTTTTAGATGAGATAAAGGTAGATACCATGGTGGTATTTAAGGACATGATTTTAAGGGAGGATTTTGAGTATAATATAAATTCCCTTTTTGATGCCTTTAATGAGGCATTGGATGAACTGGCTACTATGAGAGAGGATGAGGGTGAGAACCTGAAGATTGATTTAGAGAAGCGGATTGATTCTCTTGACAGGATGATGGACATGGTTAAATCGTACTCATCGGATCTGATTATTGATATGAAGGATAGGATGAGTAAAAGGATCAGGTCCCTTATGGGCGACGTAAGCCTTGATGAGGGTAGGATTCTTCAGGAGATTGCTATGATTGCGGAAAAGAGTGATATAAATGAGGAGATAACGAGGATTGATTCACATCTGGGACAGATGAGAAAAATACTCTTGGAGGGTGATACAATAGGAAGAAGGATTGAGTTTATCCTTCAGGAACTGTTCAGAGAGGTAAATACCATATCATCAAAGGTCCCTGATTACAGGGTGTCTTCAATCCTAGTGGATATGAGGGCAGAGATAGAGAGGATGCGGGAACAGTCCCAGAATATACAGTAGGAGAAGATATGAAGAGATCATCAACGAATCCAGTCCTTGTAAATATTGGCTTTGGTAATGTTATTTCAGCCTCAAGGGTAATAGCCATTGTCACGCCCGGGTCTTCTCCGATGAAGAGGCTCAGGGATGAGGCAAAGAAGAGGGGTAAGCTGATCGATGCAACAGAGGGGAGAAGGACACGGTCGATTATAATTATGGATAGCGACCATATAATACTCAGTGCCCTTCAGGCAGAGACCATAACCCAGAGATTTTACGAGGGAAGGGTTGCTGAGGGTGAGGAGGTGTCCCAGAGATTCCCTGAAGTCTTGGAAAGCCATGAAGAAAGGGAGAACGCTGATGAAGGGTAATGTTTTTATAATCTCTGCTCCTTCAGGGGCTGGAAAGACAACCCTCTGCAAGGAGATTATAAGGATAATGCCAGATACAAGGTTTTCTGTATCTTATACCACTCGCAGGCCAAGACCTGGTGAGATTGATGGCAAGGACTATATATTTGTTAATGAAGATACCTTTAAAAGGATGATAGAAAATGACGAGTTTGCTGAATGGGCTGAGGTGCACGGTAACTATTATGGAACATCGATGAAGGCCCTTAATGATATAATAGAATCTGGACAGGATGTGATACTCGATATAGACGTCCAGGGGGCACAGCAGATGAGGGATCGGTTTGGCACGGGTGTTTACATATTTGTTTTACCCCCTTCCCTTGATGTGCTCAGGAAGAGACTTGAGGAGAGGGGGCAGAACTCCTTAGAGGAGATTGAGAGAAGGGTTAGGAAGGCCGTTGAGGAGATAAGAGAGTATAAAAAATACGATTATGTTATAGTAAATGATGTATTTGAAGATGCCCTTAATGCCCTCAGGGCAATAATAATAGCAGAAGGCAAAAGGGTTAACAGGATAGATGATGCCTGGATAGAAAAGACATTTAATTTAATATAAAAGGCTGTTCAATAACGGCTCGTAATCTTCAAGAAAAAGAAACGATGAGAGTTTAAACAGAGGAGACAAGACAGGGTCCCCAAAAAATCTTAAGATTTTTTGGGGTATAAGTAAATGGATATGACATTTACAAAACATAAACACCTCG
>JBBIPQ010000104.1:0-6200 GCA_037442785.1 Nitrospirota bacterium | reverse complement strand
GTGGCATTATAAGGATCGGTGCAGAGGTAAAGCCAGGGGATATCCTTGTTGGAAAGGTTACTCCAAAGGGTGAGACTCAGCTTACACCTGAAGAAAAACTGCTCAGGGCGATCTTTGGAGAAAAGGCAGAGGATGTCAAGGAGAGTTGCCTTTATGTTCCTCCCGGTATTGAGGGTGTTGTTGTTGATGTGAGGGTCTTTTCCAGAAAGGGGATAGAGAAGGACCTGAGGGCAAAAAGCATTGAAGAGGATGAGATATCCCGCCTGCAGAGGGACCTTCAGGAAGAGGTAAAGATAGTTAAAGAGGAAAAGTTCAGAAAGATAAGGGAAATCCTCACGGGCTCCAGGGTTTTGGAGGATGTGAAGGATCCAAAAACTAAAGAGGTCTTATGCCCTGCTGGAAAGAGGTTAAAGGATAAGCAGCTTGAAAGGATTAAGGATGAACATCTCTTGCGGATAAAGGTTGATCACGAGGTAAGAGAAAAGATCGATGCTATAAATATAGAGTCAAATAATTACATAAAATACCTTGAGTCAAGATATGATGATAATGTTGAGAGGCTCAGGAAGGGAGATGAACTTCCTCCAGGCGTCAATAAGGTGGTTAAGGTGTATATTGCAATGAAAAGGAAACTTCAGGTTGGTGATAAGATGGCAGGAAGACATGGTAACAAGGGTGTTGTTGCAATGGTAATGCCTGAGGAGGATATGCCTTATTTACCGGATGGAACGTCTGTTGACATAGTGTTGAATCCATTGGGAGTTCCATCAAGGATGAATGTTGGACAGGTCCTCGAGACCCATCTTGGCTGGGCAGCAAGGGCTCTTGGTCTTCATGTGGCTTCGCCTGTCTTTGAAGGTGCTAAGGAAACGGATATTAAAGAGATGTTAAAGAAGGCTGGGCTCCCCCCTTCGGGACAGACTATTCTGTACGACGGAAGAACAGGGGAACCCTTCAAGAGACCTGTTACAGTAGGATGCATGTACATGCTCAAGCTTCATCATCTTGTTGATGATAAGATACATGCCCGTTCCATAGGCCCTTATTCCCTTGTTACCCAACAGCCATTGGGTGGGAAGGCTCAGTTTGGTGGACAGAGATTGGGTGAAATGGAGGTCTGGGCGCTTGAGGCCTATGGTGCAGCTTATACCTTACAGGAGTTCCTAACTGTTAAGAGTGATGATGTAACAGGCCGTGCCAGGATGTATGAGGCCATAGTCAAGGGAGATGCGACTCTGGAAACAGGTATACCAGAGTCTTTCCATGTATTAATAAAAGAACTCCAGAGTCTATGCCTTGATGTAGAACTTCTGGAGAAAAAAAGTAAGGGGGAATGAGTTTGGTAGAAGAGATCTATGCCCTATTTCAAAAACCTAAGTCAACGACGGATTTTGAGGCAATAAGGATAAAGATTGCCTCACCTGAGAAGATCAGAGAATGGTCATATGGAGAGGTCAAAAAGCCCGAGACCATAAATTACAGGACTTTCAAACCTGAGAAGGATGGCCTCTTTTGTGCAAAGATCTTTGGTCCTGTAAAGGACTGGGAATGTCTTTGTGGAAAGTATAAGAGGATGAAGCACAGGGGTGTTGTATGTGATAAGTGCGGGGTTGAGGTAATTCAGGCAAAGGTTCGAAGAGAAAGGATGGGTCATATCGAACTTGCCACACCGGTTGCCCACATCTGGTTTCTTAAGGGTGTGCCGAGTAGGATTGGCATCCTTCTTGACCTGACAATGAGGCAGATAGAGAAGGTTCTATATTTTGAGAATTATATAGTAATAGATCCAGGGGATACACCTTTGAAGGAGAAGGACCTCCTCACAGAGGAAGAGTATAAAAAGTATACAAATGAATATGGTGCTCGCTTTAAAGCAGGCATGGGTGCTGAGGCGATTAGGGAACTCCTTAGAAGGCTCGACCTTGATGCCCTTTCAGCAGATCTAAAGGTAAAGATCAAGGATGCCTCGTCCCTCGGGCTGAAGAAGAAGCTTACTAAGAGGTTAAAGATTGTTGAGGCCTTTAGACAGTCAGGGAATAAACCTGAATGGGTAATAATGGATGTTATCCCCGTGCTACCTCCTGAATTGAGGCCTCTTGTGCCTCTTGAGGGTGGCCGTTTTGCTACCTCAGACCTTAATGACCTTTACAGAAGGGTTATCAACAGGAATAACAGGCTAAAGAAATTGATAGAGCTTAAGGCCCCGAGCGTGATCATAAAGAATGAGAAGAGGATGCTTCAGGAGGCAGTTGATGCCCTCTTTGACAATGGCAAGAGAAGTCGCGTCCTCAAGGCTGCTACAAAGAGGCCACTGAAGTCTCTGAGCGATATGATAAAGGGTAAACAGGGTAGATTCAGACAGAATCTACTTGGTAAGAGGGTTGATTACTCAGGCCGTTCTGTTATCGTTGTAGGTCCTGAATTAAAACTCCATCAGTGTGGTCTGCCAAAGAGGATGGCCCTTGAGTTATTCAAGCCCTTTGTCTTCAATAAACTTGAGGAAAAGGGCTATGCCTCAACACTGAAGGCAGCGAAAAGGCTTGTTGAAAAGGAAAGGCCAGAGGTCTGGGATGCCCTTGAGGAGGTTATTAGTGAGCATCCTGTTCTCCTGAACAGGGCACCCACCTTGCACAGGCTCGGAATTCAGGCCTTCGACCCGGTTTTAGTTGAGGGCAAGGCAATAAGGCTCCATCCCCTTGTCTGCACTGCCTTTAATGCGGACTTTGATGGTGACCAGATGGCTGTTCATGTCCCCCTTTCCATTGAAGCTCAGATAGAGGCAAGGGTTCTCATGATGTCTGTTAATAATATCCTTTCTCCTGCGAGTGGAAAGCCCATTGTAGTTCCTACTCAGGATATGGTCCTGGGAATTTATTATCTCACAAAAGAGAGGAAGGGAGCTAAAGGAGAAGGAAAGATATTTGCTGATCCTGAGGAGGTCAGGATTGCCTATGACTCTGGCAATCTTGAAGAGCATGCAAGGATAAAGGTTAGGATTGACGGGCAGTTTGTTGAGACGACCTGTGGAAGGGTAATCTTCAGGGAGATAGTCCCGGAGGGGATCCCCTTTAGTTTTATCAATAAGGAACTAACAAAGAAGGAGCTTGGCAACATAATAGAATATGCATATAAGAGGCTCGGAAGGAGATTGACCGTTGAGTTTCTCGATAAGCTGGAAAAGATGGGATTTGATTATGCCACAAGGTCCGGGATATCTATCTGCATGGACGATATGCATATACCCTCTAAGAAGGCAGAATTGATAAGAGAGGCGGAGAAAGAGGTGGTTGAGATCCAGAAACAGTATGCAGATGGCTTGATTACCCAGGGTGAGCGATATAACAAGGTTATCGATATATGGGCGAATGTGACAGAGCGGATTTCAGAAGAGATGATGAAGGAACTCGGTGCTGAAGATGGTAAGAAACTCTCTGAGGAGGAGATGAAGGAGAGGCGATCCTTTAACAGCATCTTTATGATGGCTGACTCAGGAGCGAGGGGAAGTACTGCCCAGATAAGGCAGCTTGCTGGTATGAGGGGACTGATGGCAAAGCCATCAGGTGAGATTATAGAGACGCCGATTAAGGCGAATTTCAGGGAGGGTCTCACGCCGTTACAGTATTTTATCTCAACCCATGGTGCCCGTAAGGGGCTTGCTGATACAGCCCTGAAGACAGCTAACTCAGGGTATCTCACGAGAAGGCTTGTTGATGTTGCCCAGGATGTGATAGTTACAGAGGATGATTGCGGTTCTATTGATGGAATTACCCTCACATCCTTAATTGAGGGTGGTGAGATTATCCAGCCTCTTGAGGAGAGGATCATAGGTCGTTACGCTGTAGAAGACATAGTTGACCCGGTTACAAAGGAGGTCATAGTCAGAAGGAACGAAGAGATCAATGAGGAACTTGCCCAGAAGATAATAGATGCTGGAATAGATAGGGTTAAGATCCGTTCTGTTCTGACCTGTGAGACCAAATACGGGGTCTGTGCAAAGTGTTATGGCCGTGACCTTGGTAGAGGCCAGCTCATAGAGATAGGGGAGGCTGTTGGAATAATTGCTGCCCAATCCATAGGAGAACCAGGAACTCAGCTGACAATGAGGACCTTCCATATTGGTGGTGCAGCCACCAAGGTTATAGAACAGGCTGTTCTTGAGGCAAAGAATGCTGGAACCATAAAGTTTATCAATGTAAAGGCTGTCAGGAACAGGGAGGGCTCGCTCGTGGTGATCAATAGAAACGCCCTTCTTGCTATCGTGGATAAACAGGGGAGGGAGAAGGAGAAGTACAATCTTGTTTATGGTGCTAAACTGAGGGTGAATGATGGTGATAAGGTTGAGATAGGTCAGAAACTGGTGGAATGGGATCCTTACTCAACGCCGATATTGACCGAGGTAGGTGGAAAGGTGGCCCTTGGTGACATAGTTGAGGGGGTCTCTGTTAAGGAAGAGGTTGACGAGATCACAGGCCTCGCCCATAAGGTTATCATTGACTATCCTGCAACAATGAGGCCTCGTATATCTATAAAGGATGAGCAGGGGAAGGCAACCCTGAAGATACCGGGTACGAATAACCTTGCCAGGTATATACTGCCGGCTGGAGCCCATATTATGGTGGAGAAGAATGACATTGTATACCCTGGTGATGTCCTTGCAAAGATACCGAGAGAGACCACAAAGACAAAGGACATAACAGGAGGTCTACCGAGGGTTGCTGAGCTATTCGAGGCGAGACGGCCAAAGGAACAGGCTATAGTTACGGAGATAGATGGCATAGTGGAGTTCAGGGGAGCTCATAAAGGGATGAGGGTTGTGGTTGTCAGAGGTGGTGAAGAGGTAAGGGAGTATTATATCCCGAAGGGCAAACATGTTAGTGTCCATGAGGGCGATTTTGTGAAGGCTGGAGAGGCCCTTATGGATGGAGCTGTTAATCCCCACAGTGTTCTTGATATACTCGGTCCAAAGGAGTTACAGAGATACCTTGTTGATGAGGTCCAGAAGGTTTACAGACTTCAGGGTGTTTCGATAAACGATAAACACATTGAGGTTATAGTTAGACAGATGATGAGAAAGGTCAGGATTGAAGATCCTGGAGATACAATGTTCCTTGTGGGTGAACAGGTTGATAGGACGGTGTTCCAGACCGAGAATGAAAAGATCAAGGCTGCTGGTGGAACCCCTGCACAGGGCAAGCCAGTGCTTCTGGGAATTACAAAGGCATCTCTATCTACGGAATCGTGGGTGTCTGCAGCATCTTTCCAGGAGACAACAAGAGTTCTGACAGAGGCTGCAATTAATGCTCAGATTGATGAACTCAGGGGGCTCAAGGAAAATGTGATAATGGGGCGTATTATTCCGGCTGGTACAGGGATGTTGAGATACAGAAACACCTTTGTAAAGAGGGAATTGCCACAGCTTTTTGCAACGATCGCTGAAGAAAGGCGGGAGGAATCAGAAGGAGAAGAAACAGAAGATATCGAGTAGATGAGTGAACCCAGGTTTATTGCAGACTCCATGCTCGGGAGTCTTGCAAGGTGGCTTAGAATACTCGGCTTTGACACCCTTTATTTTAGAGATATAAGGGATAATGATCTGATCAGGATTGCAAGAGGGCAACAGAGAATAATAATCACGAGGGACACAGTTCTCTCGAAGAACAGGAAGATAGAGGAACTGATCCTCATAAGATCTAATGATCTAAATGGTCAATTAAGAGAATTCATCGGCTGGCTTAAGGGACGGGGTATTAAGCCCCGTCCCTTAAGCTTTTGTCCCCTTTGCAACGGAGATGTCCTGCCTGTTGATAAGAACTCAGTGAGGGATGATGTGCCTGATTATATCTTTCTCAATATCAGGTCTTTTTATAAATGCGAAAATTGCGGTCATGTCTATTGGGATGGCTCTCATAAGAGGGGAATGGATCAGATGTTAGCAAAACTGAATGATTGAATATGAAGGAGCTCAGGAAAAAATTATTCATATCTGTGCTAATGATAACCTTTATAGTATCCTTCGGGACTGTGGGATACATGATGATCGAGAGATGGAGTTTCCTGGATTCCATCTACATGACTATCATAACCCTTGCCTCTGTCGGCTTCAAAGAGGTTAGAGAACTTTCTGACAATGGAAGGATATTCACAATCTTTCTTATAATAGGGGGTGTTGGAACTGTACTTTATGCCTTGAATAATGGGGC
>JBBIPQ010000103.1:0-6436 GCA_037442785.1 Nitrospirota bacterium | reverse complement strand
TTCAATAATGATCAGAGTATCGAAAGGATCGTCTATGCTGTGATTAATCACCTTAATGAACAATGGAGTAAAAAACCCTTAAAAGAATTTACACATAAATCTTGACACTACCCTTTTTGATTATACCCCTTGACAGCCTGTTTTATTTTTGTCATAATTAATTATTCATGAAATTGAGGATATTTCTTCCTGTTATATTGATAGCTCTGATGGCAAGCATCATATCTCCAGCGTCTTTTAAAATAATAAAATTTCGTAAAGGCAGAAGACCTTTAATTATCTTAAGCCTCGATGTATGTCATGCATCAAATCCGTCTCTCTCTGTGAACGCCGATAAACCCTGCCTCTGCGAGTGCCCATGCGAACCAACTCCTCTGAGGTTTGTAAGTTTTTATGAAATTATAAGTCCGAGACTCAATTTACCCATATTAGCATTCCCAATAGAGCAACCCCCAAAAGTCTGATCGCCAAAAGTCTGATCAGTAGTTCCGAAGTTGCGAGTCTTTGTTTGCACAAATACAGGCATTTTGTCTGTATAAAGGATTGTCCTTTATAGGCATTCCTCCCCGTTTAATTTGACTCCACTTCGGATGGACTGTCTGAGGTGGAGTCTTTTTTAAAAATTTAAAAAAATAACAGGAGGGTTTTATGACCATTAATGGCAATAATGACGGACTTTCAAGGAGAGATCTGATTATCGGTAGTTGGAAGGCAGCAGCAGGCGCTGCAATCTTATCCATCGGTGCACTCAATGCTGTAAAGACCGCTGACGCTTATGAATATGCATCGACTTTTAAGTACGAAAAACTGGACCCCCATGAGGTTGGGCAGACTACCTATGAAAACTACTTTAAGAGGTGGTGTACCTCTTCGGTTATTGCCGGATTTGTAGAGGCATTAAAAAAGAAGGTCGGTGGTTCATGGAAAGATTTCCCGATCGATGCATACAGATGGGGACACGGTGGAATGGCAGGATGGGGTGCCCTTTGCGGAACGATGCCAGGTGCTGGTGTAATTATAGGACTGGTAACAAAAAATACCGATACAGCAGAGGAAATGACTAATGACCTCGCCTTCTACTATTCCTATACCGAACTGCCGGACTTTGAGCCCTCGAAGATAATTAAGGCCCAGATAAAACATATGACCATGGCAGGAACCCCTGTCTGTCACATTTCCGTGGGTAGATGGATGAGGGCGGAGGGTGTTGCGTTTCTTACAGACCAAAGGGCTGAAAGGTGTGCGCGGCTTGCTGCAAACATCGCCATGGAGGCAACAAAGATGTTGAACGCATGGGTTGATGGTAAATATGCCCCCAAACACCAGCCGTTGTACAATGTTGCAGCAAATGGGATAACTTCGCAGAATAATTGTAGGGACTGTCATGGCCAGTACGTTCCCAGTCCCAATAAAACCTATGAAACACTGAAGAAGTAAATTTCAGATGCTGAAAACGGGTACCTCTGATTAAGGAAAGGGCGGGGTTAAAGCCCCGCCCGAAATATAAAAAAGAAAGCCGAGAAATGTCGAGGGCTCAAGAAATGTCATGAGGAATAAAACATAATATCCCCAGTGGTTAGGGAAAAGGAACTTAATGATTTCGGATTCCATTATCTTCCATCAACATAAAGAACTCTTGTTTTCTTTTTTAAAGTCCTCAGTGTTAAATAGAGTATGAAACCAGATGCAAATACCATTATCCACGTCGGATCTAACTTATCTTCTACAAAACAAAAAAGATATTGTCCACCTCCAGATCATCCATGGAGGATGGGATGGAAATCAAGCAATGTGACATTTCAAAGTAGTAATAAAGTGTGACTTGACTTTAGGAATGACAGTCCTTCTTTTTAGTCCACAGTCAATGGACTATGGACCATGGACTATTAGTCATCTCTAATATGCTCCTTCAGCCTTCAGGACGACCTTTATGGTCTTAAAGATAATCACTACGTCCAGCCATAATGACCAGTTCATCACATACCATGTATCTAATTTTATCCTGTAATCGTATCCCGTGTTGCTCCTGCCAGAGACCTGCCAGAGACCTGTGATCCCTGGCCTGGTGCTGCTGATTATAGAATAGCTATCGCCTATCTCTTTGATCTCCCTTGGTAGATATGGTCTTGGACCGATCAGGCTCATTTCCCCTTTAATTACATTCAATATCTGAGGTAGTTCATCAAGGGATGTCCTTCTCAGAATCCTTCCCATCCTGGTAACCCTCGGATCATCCTTAAGTTTCCAGCTTTTCTCCCACTCATCCTTCAATGCTTCGTTACTTTCAAGGATCTCCTTTAGCCTTTCCTCAGCATCCCTGCACATTGTCCTGAATTTATAACAGCGAAAGGGCCTTCCATTCTTGCCTATCCTCTCATGGGCATAGATTGCAGCCCCTGGCGTCTCGAGCTTGATGGCTAAAGAGATTAGGAGAAACAAAGGTATAAGAACTGGCATAGCAAAGAGAGACATAAGTATATCAAAGCCCCTCTTTACAACCCTGTTCGGAAGGGATTTCAGGTTATTTTTGATATTCATGAGGAATATCTCTTCATAAAAAAGGTGCAATAGTTCTGTATTCAAAAGGGCGATCCCTTTTAGATCGGGTATGACCATGGTATTCTCCACATAGCCCTGCACCCATGCTGTGAGGAAGGTTATCCTCTCAGGTGGCAGTGAAGGCATAGCTATTATTACATTCCTTATGTCGAGTTCCCTAACAAACCTTGGAAGATGTCTAACAGCACCAAAGACCTTTTTCTCGCAGATTATCTTTCCTTTTTTTTCTTCATCGTCATCAAGAAAGCCGATTATCTCGTATCCCATATGTCTCTCCCTTAATAAGCCTTCTACAACAAGTCTTCCTGCATTTCCGGCGCCAAGGACAAGAACCTTTTCCCTTAATATCCCAGCTCTGGATAGTATCTTCTTGCCCCATAAACGGCAGATAGGGAATATAAAGATGGATGTGAACCATATACCAAGCAACATGGTCCTTGATACCCTGTCACTCATCTTCCCGAGCGTAACAATGGCCATTACAATGAGAGTGCTAATAGTAACAGCCTTTAGTATATCCCTTGTTTCATCCCAGAAAGGCAGATTCCTCACATATAGATTCTCATAAAAGATGAAGAAGAGATAGATGACCGGGATCCAGAACAGGCCTATAATATATTCATAAGAAAATGTAAAGAGAGGTAGACCCTGTGCAAGGAGAGGGAGCATCTCAGTCCTTATAAACCAGGCAATGCTTAAGGATATATAGAAGGCAATGATGTCTATCAACAGAAGACTAAGAATCCGAATCGATTTTCTTATAAGTCTCCTGAGTTCGATCATCCCTTAAAAAGCCCTATCCTGTATCCAGCAAATTTGACAGATGCCTCCAGAAATATTCGTGGTAACCATATAAGACCGTGATTTCTTATGACAAACCTTATCTGCTCAGAGAGAAACCTTAAGCCTTCTCCCTCAGCATTTCCTGAATAACTGAGCAACCACTTGTTTCTCTTCAGGGACACCCCGATATTATAATATCTTCTGAACAGTTGTGAAAGGGAAAATCTGTGAGAATGGATAATGACAGCGTCAGGCACATAGGCTACCCTGTAGCCCCCGATAATAAGCCTTGCAGCCATTATCATGTCCTCATTTGATGGAATGCCCTCCGGGAACATACCCATCTCGAAGAAGATATCTTTTTTAAAGGCAGCACAGGCATTACTGCAAAAGAAGGTCTTTATGCCGTATCTCCTTACATCATCAAGACCCTTAACAGAGGGAGTTACAGGATAATTGAAGGAACGGGCAAATAACTCTAATGGAGTGGCATCATCCCTCGGGATATGTCTTGCGTAAGATGCAGCTATGCCCTCTTCATTCAGAGGTGATATAAGATTAGAGATCAGGTCATTGTTATAGGGTAATGCGTCCTGAGTCATGAAGACCACAACTTTTCCTTTTGCCTCAATTGCAGCAGCATTCCTTGTTCTGCCATGATCAAAGGATTCCCTGGGGATCACCATAAGCCTTGAAACGTATTGTTGGGCTAATTCAACTGTGTCGTCATCAGAGGATGAATCGATCACTATGATCTCCTCAGGCCTTGTTCTTTGAGCCAGAAGGCCTTCAAGGAGACCCCTGATTGTGGATGCAGCATTTAGGGTAGGAATAATAACGGATACAGTCATGTTTTTTTACAACAGGGTCACGCCCTATGAGCAGCATAGAAGGCCGAAAGCCTTTTTATCGCTTCCATCTTATCCCTGCTGCCGACCTTTGCCGACATTATTGCCTTTCTTATAATATCTATACTCCTGTCATAGGTCTTTCTATCTACGGGAAAGGGAGTCCCATCCTTGCCACCATGGGCAAAGCTGAACCTGGCAGGGTCTTTGTAACTTGGCGGTATCCCATATATCAATTCTGATATCAGGCTCAACGCTCTCATGGTCTTAGGGCCTATCCCCTCAATTCCGAGGAGGCTCTCGAAGTGCTCTGGCCTTCTCTCATAGGTATTTAGCATTATGCTATAAAACCTTTTTGGATCGATGTCAGAGGCTGTCACGATATGTCTGGATGTTAGATCGAGCCTCTTTATACGATTCAGTTCCTTTAGAAGATGTTCGGGCTTTGTCTTAGCAATCTCAGCTACTGTCTTTCTCGCCCTATCGCTTTCTGATGCAACCATATTGAGGACTCTTCCCCTCCTGTCGCAACAGATCGCCTCATGGGGCTCTACTACAAAATCCCTTACCCTCTCACCGAGCCAGTGATAACGCCTTGCGGTCTTAGTTGCGGGGTCCATGCCCTGCTGTATTACTGCCCATTCATTATTGTATGTAAACAACATGACATGATGATAGAGTTGATAACCATCCTGAATAGCCACACTGTCAACCTTTGCAGAAAGTCTGCTTGCATAAATCAAAGGGTAAGGATTTACTGGAAAACGTTCCGCAATAGCCTCTATCTGATCTGGTGTCTTTCTTGCTGTTAGTCCCTTCCCGCCAGCAATAAATAGACCAAGGTCCTTTTCAAGCCCTTTTATAGCCTCCTTTAAGGCACCAGTCACGGTTGTTGTCAATCCGCTTGAATGCCAGTCAAAGGCGAGAACACAGCCAAAAGATTGAAACCAGAAGGGATCCGAGACCCTCTTAAGAAACCCTGAAGGCCCGAATTCCGAGACAATAGCCGTCACTATCGACCTTGAGAGTTCTGTCATCCTCTGGAATAGCCATGCCGGTGCCTTTCCATGATGAAGGGGTAATGTGGCAATCCCTGTCCTTTTCATGAGGTTATTATATAACATCTATAGTATTGATTGGGCATCGGGAATTAACCACATCTCCTGTATCTATTGCTTGCTTGATATTTTGGTAAGAGGTCTGGTAGATTTTATTCGAGAATTCAGTAAGGAGGTGCAGGATGAAAGGGATAAAAACAAGAAAAGCACTGAGGTATTTACAGAATGCAAAGGGATAAAGGACACCATATCACAGCCTCGAGCAAACCAAAAAGACTTACTGGAACCTCCTCAAAGACTTCCTGGGGACCCGGTAAAGTAACAGTCTCTATACTCAAGATCCTTGATAAGGAGAATGCCATTATCGGCTCAAGGGAGATATCAAAGAGGTTGAAACTTTACGGCATTGACCTGACAGAGAGGGCTGTCAGGTATCACCTCAAGATATTAGACGAGATGGGTTATACAAGGGTCTTTGGGAAGGAAGGGAGGATGATCACAGAAAAGGGTAGAGAGGAACTACAGAATGCCCTTGTCCTTGAAAAGGCGAGTTTTGTGATAAGTAAGATTGACACCCTTTCCTACCTTACAACGCTAAATCTTGACTCCCTTGAAGGGGATGTAATATTGAACATATCGAGCCTTGATAAAAAGAACCTTGATAGGGCCTTGAAGATTATGGAACCAGTTTTCCAATCCCCATATATAATGAGTAACAGGGTTATAATTGCAGGTGATGGAGATCCCATAGGAGATATTGTGATCCCTAAAAGAAGGATCGGAATCGGGACCATCTGCAGTATAACCATCAATGGTATATTTCTTAAGGCAGGCATACCCATGACATCCAGGTTTGGTGGCGTTGTGGAGATTGTAAACAGAAGGCCTGAAAGGTTTATAGCTTTGATTAGTTATGAAGGTTCCTCCCTTGATCCCCATGAGGTCTTTATAAGGAGTAAGATGACCGATGTCCTGGGTGCTGTGAAAAAAGGCGAGGGTAGGATACTTGTCAGCTTCAGAGAGATCCCGGTGGTCTGTCTTGATAAGGCAAAGGCTGTGGCTGAAGAACTATATAGCAAGGGCATCAGGGGTATCCTTGTTATAGGAGAACCAAATAAACCTGTGCTTGGTGTCCAGCCAGGGATTGACAGGGTTGGTATGGTAATAGCAGGGGGGTTGAATCCGATT
>JBBIPQ010000102.1:0-6443 GCA_037442785.1 Nitrospirota bacterium | reverse complement strand
AGCAGCCTTAGCCTTCCATTCAGACATTGCCTTATTAAGCTCAGCCTCAACAATTGCCTGAAGTCCTTCATCGATTGTAAGAACTATATTGTTGCCTCTTTGCTCTATATCTATGCCCTCAGACAATCTTTTTCCAGTAGCATCCCTCTTGAATAAAACCTTTCCCCCTGGGCTACTCCTGATAAACCTATCGTATTGAAGTTCGATTCCTTCAATCCCCTTGTTGTCGATATTGACTGAGCCGATTATATGGGAGGCCAGGGAACCCTTTGGGTAAAACCTCTTAGCCTCCTGAATAAAACCGACCCCTTTGAGTCTCAGGGACTTTATCTTCTCTGCTATTCCTGGATGCAGTTTTCTCTCTATCCAGACAAAACGGCCATCGGAACTCAATTTTCTATATATAGCCCTTTCAGACCTTCCTGTAAGATGGGCGAGGAGATTTGCAGTCTTCTCAGGGGAATCCATCATTTCCGGGTCACCGTAGATTGATTCCAATTCAAGATTCACTGCCATCTCCCTTCCCTTTCTATCAAAGATTGTCCCTCTCCTCACATGTATCTCCTGGACGCTTATCTGCTGCCGCTTTGCCCTTTCAAGAAACCTCTGATGGTTAAAGATCATTATGTCAGCAAGTCTTATAACGATAACAACAAAGGCAAAGATTATCAATGTGTTCAGTATGATAGCCCTTTTCCCCATCACTATCTTGACAGATTATATGACGCCCTCTGGTGAGGGGTCCCCTCTGGTGATCTCTTCACCATCACCACCCGGGTTCTATCCAAACGGTCAAGCCCTTGCCTTGCTATCACTAATTTTATCCTCTGAGCTGAAAGAAGTTCTGCCCTTTCTGCGACCAGGAATCTTGTCTGCCTCTGCTTTTCCATCTTTTTGGATTCAAGGTTGCTGATCTCATACTCGATGGCGGTAAGGCTTGATCTCAACCATACTATTGTGAAGATACTGCAGAGGATAAATAAACCGAACAACGACTTTATTATTAATGATAACATACTTCTTCTATTCAGTTTTATCATGCCCTTTCAGCCCCCCTTAGTTTCGCACTCCTTGATGCTGGATTAGACATGATCTCTTCATATCCAGGAGTTAAAGGCTTTTTTGTCAGGATCCTGAGAAAACCCTCCCTTTCTTTTTCCCTCATAAAATTCTTCACTATCCTGTCTTCAAGGGAATGGTAGGAGATAACGCATAGTCTACCTCCCTTCCTCAGAAGAGCAAGGGAATCCCTCAGTCCTTCCCTTATCTCATTAATCTCATCATTCACCGCTATCCTCAATGCCTGAAATGTCCTTGTCGCAGGATGGATCCTTCCACGCCTTCCATAGACCTTACTGACTATATCTGCAAGTTCCTTACAACTCTCAATCCTTCCCTTACGCCTATGAGAGATAATTGCCCTTGTAATCCTCTCCGCAAGTCTTTCCTCACCGTAATCCCTCAATATCCTTTCCAGTTCCCTTGCAGGGTAGGTATTGACTATATCTTCTGCTGTTACGCCCTTTGATCTATCCATTCTCATGTCAAGAGGGTAATCAGAGGAAAAGCTAAAGGCCCTTTCCATATCCTTCACCTGAACCATTGAGATACCAAAATCAAATAGTATTCCGTCCACCTCTGATATCCCCTCATCTGCTGCTATCTTCTTGATTTCAGAGAAAAGTCCTTTCCTGAGCAAAACCCTGTTATCATTAATCCTCTGCCTCGCCAAATTAAGGGTCTCCTCATCTCTATCGATTCCGAGGACCCTTCCTTCAAGACCAATATGCCTCAGTATCTCCAGGGTATGTCCACCAGGCCCAACCGTAGCATCTATGTATATCCCCCCTGGCCTTGGTGATAGAACCTCGATGACCTCCTTCACCATTACAGGAATATGCCTTATCATCAGAGCCCGTAAGAGGCAAGCCGTTCCTCAACGGTTCTCCTATCCATCCTTGTGATATCCACAACTGCATCCCATTCCTTCCTGTCCCAGAGTTCTATCTTATCTATCTGACCAACAATAACAACCTCACCATTTATCCCAGCATCCTCTCTCAGGGCCGCTGGGATGAGGAGTCTTCCCTGTTTATCCATACTGCATTCCTGAGCAGAAGCAATAACCCGTCTCATAAAGAACCTGACCTCCTCAAGCATCCTGGGCAATTCCCTGACCTTCTCCTCGAGCCTTAACCATTCCTCATAGGGATAGATATGAAGGCACCGATCAAAAGTTGCATTTGTGATATAGAGTCTCGGGCTATAATTAGAAGATATTATCTCTCTGAAAGGTGCAGGGATGATCAGTCTCCCCTTTTCCTCAAGGTTATAATAGTACTTACCAGAAAACCCTGGCATTTCCCTCCACCTTTTACCACTTTTTACCACAACTATAGTAAATTATGAGAAACTTGTCAAGTAAAAAATGAAGTATCCAGATATTGTGGTAATGAAAGGTTTTAAATACGATATGATGGGTTATTGTAGCATGTACATAACTGCCATCCTGATGGCTATCCCATTTGTAACCTGGTCAAGGATTACAGATCGGGGGCCATCAGCAACGTCAGAGGCAATCTCAACTCCCCTATTCATAGGACCTGGATGCATTATAATGGCATCACTCCTGGCAAGGGACAGCCTATCCTGGGTAAGTCCCCATAACCTGAAGTATTCATCCCTTGATGGGAAAAAGCCCCTTACCTGCCTTTCCATCTGGATCCTCAACATCATGATCACATCCACATCCTTGAGACCCTCTTCCATGCTGTAAAAGATATTGAGGTCTGTAATGCCAAGGCCTGATGACAATCCTTGAGGTATAAGGGTTGGTGGACCGATCAATCTCAATCTTGCACCAAGCTTGGAAAGGCAATGGATATTCGACCTTGCAACCCTGCTATGAAGGATGTCTCCTATTATTGCTATCTCAAGACCCTCAATCCTCCCCTTCTTCTCTATGATAGTGAAGGCATCAAGGAGGGCCTGGGTGGGATGTTCGTTAATCCCATCTCCTGCATTTATCACAGATGCCCCTGTATAAGAAGATACCAGATGGGGAACGCCGCTTGAGGAATGCCTTATTACCATAAAATCTACCCCATAGGCCTCGATTGTCTTTATGGTGTCGAGTAAACTCTCTCCCTTAACAACAGAGGATGTAGGAACCGAGAAATTCAGGACATCCATACTCATCCTTTTCTCAGCAAGTTCAAAGGATGTCCTTGTCCTCGTAGATGGTTCAAAGAAGAGGTTTACAACCGTCTTTCCCCTGAGAGTGGGAACCTTCTTAATATCTCTCTTCAACACATCCTTAAATGAAGATGCTGTGTTCAGTATCTCCTTTATTACCTCAGGGGAGAGGTCCTTTATACCAAGGAGATGCTTCATAAATCCTTATTAAATCCCTTTTCAATGTCAGTAAATATCAAAACCCTATCTCTAAGCCCTTCTTCATCAAGTTCAACCTCAACGGTCTCACCAATCTCTGTAGGTATCTCCTTTCCTGTAAACTGGGCACATATAGGCAATTCCCTGTGTCCTCGATCAATGAGAACAGCAAGCTGAATCTCCTTTGGCCTTCCCACATCCATCAATGCATCCATTGCAGCCCTTATGGACCGACCTGTAAAAAGGACATCATCCACAAGGATAACCTTCTTGCCGGTTATATCAAAGGGTATGTCGGTTTTCCTTATAAAAGGATGTTCCTTTCTGAGGCCTATATCGTCCCTATAGAAGGATATGTCAAGGGATCCCAGGGGCAGTTCGATTCCCTTCAAATCCTTAATCTTCGCTGTAATCCTCCTTGCAATATGAACACCCCCCCTTTGGATACCTATAAAACAAAGGTCTTTTAAATCGCTGTTCCTTTTGATAATCTCCTCAGCGATCCTCGATAGGATCTCCCCTATCTCCACATTATTCAGGATCTCTTTCATAAACTCGGATGCCCGGAAGTGCTGAAATGTGGGAGAGAGAAGAAAATAAATTATTCCATAATGATGGAACTTCCGGACTTTCCTTCTTCCGTTTCTCCGCTCTTCCGTGCTTTTGAGGTGGCTGTATCCTGTGGATATCAATGACCTGATCATCAGCTGGATCAGCAATGACCTCGAATACTATTGGGGCTCCTGAGGAATAGTTTTGAGCAAAACCTCTCTGCACCCTCACCCTTACCCCTGTGAGTCTCTTTGCATCAGAATACCTGACACAGAGGCTTGCTGCCCTTTCAATCTCCACATCAGTTACATCTCCTGTAATAATCGTAAGAGGGCTTCCATAGCCAGGAACCCTGAGGAGATAATCCCCTTTTTCTGCTATGGATTCGATAATATCATTTTCCCTTTCATCTCTGCCCACAATAGCCTTGCAATACTCAGAGAGTCTAAAGTGTCTACCAACCCTCAGGAGATTTATATCCTTTATTGAAGGGTCAGGATCGTGATCAAGCAGTTCCTTTAATCTGTAAGAATATATCGGATCTGTAAGAAGGCATCCCCCAGCAGGGGTTGGGTAATCCGTAAGCCCAAATTCCGAGGCAAGGGCAATCTGGGGTTTTCTTGATCTCCCCCTGAATCCATAAAGGAGTTCCCTCTTAACGAGTCCGATCTGTTCGGGGATTGTTGGCTTTAAATTCAAGGCAGTGAGCGGCCTTAAGACATACCCCTCGAGTCCAGCCTCCCTGTCAATCAGGGGAAAGGTATCCCTTCTCTGGCTCATCGGCCTCTGACCAAGGACCTCACCTGTTATTATAAAATCCGCTCCTGTCATCTTCATCAATTCCCTGGCCTCCCTTAGCATCAAGATTCTACAATCAATACAGGGATTCATATTCTTACCATGCCCGTATTTAGGGCTCTTCACTATTTCCAGAAACCTCTCTGCCAGGTGGCAGAGTTTTACAGGAAAACCGAACTGCTCGGCAGCCTTAAAGGGATTCTTTGAACAGGATGACCTATCGGATATATCACAACCAAAATGGGTCAGAAAGGTTATGGCTGTTACATCCACACCCTGCCTCAACATAACCAGGATTGCAAGGGTACTGTCAAGACCACCAGAAAAAAGGGCAAGCGCCTTTGCCATGTTTATCCCCCGATCTTCAGACAGACTTTCTTCTGTTTTCTCTTAAGGACTGTTTGAGCCTTTCAGGGGTCACCGGGGCGGTCCCTACCTCTCCTACCACAATGCCAGCAGCATGATTTGCTATCATTGCAGCCTCTTCCAGGGTAGCACCTGCCGCATGGGAAAGGGTGAAGACAGCTATTACTGTGTCACCAGCCCCTGTTACATCATATACATGCCTTGCTACAGTGGGTATATGGGTCACTCTGTCATCAGTAAACAGGCTCATCCCCTCTTCCCCTCGAGTAATCAGGACAGCCTTACAGGAGAGCTTCTTTAGAAGCAATCTCCCTGCCCTGACAAGGGAGTCCTCATCCCTGATCTCGACCCCTGAACCATGGGATGCCTCTGAGAGATTAGGCGTGACAATAGACACACCCCTGTATAAATGGAAGTGTCCAACCTTCGGATCCACCGCAACAAACCTCTTCAGGGGCATAGCTATCTTCAATATCTCGTTAATCAATGCCTTTGATATCACACCCTTTTTATAATCCGAGAGTATTACTGCATCAAATTCTCTTAATGACCTCTTAAGGTAATCGATTATACCTTTCAATACCCTGCCTGATAGAGCGGTTCTGTCTTCCTTATCAAACCTCACAACCTGCTGGTTATGAGCAATAACCCTGGTTTTAACTGTTGTGGGTCTGGAATCCTCAAAGATCTCAATATCAATATCCCTCTCCCTCAACAGTTCCTTTACCACCTCTCCAGCCCTATCTCTTCCTATTACACCTGTTACTGAAACATTTCCACCAAGAGATACAATGTTGTTTGCCACATTAGCCGCTCCACCCAGGAGAAAGCTATCATTCGTTACCTCAACTATGGGCACAGGGGCCTCAGGGGATATCCGGTTTACCCTTCCCCATATATACCTGTCAAGGATAATATCTCCTATCACAAGGATACGAATTCCTTTAAAGCGTCTTAATAGACCATCGATGTTAGATGCTATTTTGATACCTCCTCCTCAAGATTTAATATAGCCAACAAAAGAGAGATCTTCTGACTTCTGTTTTCTCTATTCTGTCATCTTGCATTCTCAACAGATGGTATCCCTTTGCCTCCAGAGATATTTAGCTTTACACTATAAAGCACAATTAAAAACACTAATCTGTTCTGTTTTACTATATCAAACCATGAGTAATCAGTCAATAATTCGATAAACAACACTTGAAAACTGTCATTCCTAAAGTCAAGTCACACTTTATTACTACTTTGAAATGTCACATTGTTTGATTTCCATCCCCCTCTCCATGGATGATCTGGAGGTGGAGAATATCTTTTTTTGCTTTTTAACGGGATAG
>JBBIPQ010000101.1:0-6652 GCA_037442785.1 Nitrospirota bacterium | reverse complement strand
TGGATTCACCTTAATCGGTCCGCTCTTTCCTTCCTGTCCTTTATTGTATTCCTTGACCACAACAACCATTTCCTCAGACTTATCGTAAGTCACCTTCAGGTTTGCCTCATGACCATTGAAGCTGGAAGCCTGGAGGAAGGATGGTTCAATCTTTGCGCTTCCCGTTGATTGAAGAACTATGCCATTTCCTGTTGTCGCATAATTAGTTAGGGGATTACCAAAGGCATCATAGGCAGAAATCGTTAATTCGAAAGGCTCACCTGCTATAACCTCTTTAGGCGAGAGAACCCTGAAGTAACTGAGGGAAGTAGGAACAATCGTGATAGCCTTACTTACACCCTTACTTCCTGTCGTAGTCTCATGAACCTCTACAAGAGCATCTCCTGTTTTCTCGGATACAAGTGTAACAGCAGCTGCACCTTTTTTAAAGTCAGGTGTCAAAGGGCCAGCAACCCTTAAAGTAGCCTCACCCTTTGATGTGATCCTGACATTCTTTCCGACCATCTCTGTATCAGCAACGGGGTTGCCAAAGGCATCCTCAGCTATTATCCTTATGTCAAAATTTTTACCTGCCGTAGCATTCGACGGTGATTGGATAGTAAAGTGATCGAGCTTGTTCGGGAGCACCGTTATCTCCCTGGATATAAGGGGCATCGTACCACCTTCCTCATATATGGAAAGCACAACATTTTCCGCCTTCTTATCTAAAAAGGTTATATTTGCTACACCACCTGGAAAACTCGCATGGCCAAGTCGAGATGGCTGAACAATGGCACTGCCTGTAATCTCTACCCTGAATTCCCTTCCAGATTCTGCAAAATTTGTAATAATATTGTCGTGGGCATCGTAGATCATTACTTTGATTACAGCATTTTCTCCTGCTACAATTCTTTCAGGTATTTGAAAGACAAAATGATCGAACTTCCCTGGTTTTACTACGACAGTACCTGCTAAGGAAATAGAAATGGTTAAGCCAATAAATAAAGAGATTAATAAAATTATTCTTGTCGTTTTAATCTTCATTACCCGCCGTTTAAAAAAATCTCTATATTCATATCATATTTGCATATCCGATGTCAAAGAAAAAATAAAGCTACTCGTCCTCTCCATTCAGACCGTAAAGTTTCCGTATCGTTGCGATAAGGGTCTCCCTGTCCTCAGAATCTTCTTTAAGTGCCACAGTAGGCGGATGAAGAAGCTTGTTTATAATAGAAGAGGCCATATACTCAATAGCCTTTTTCTCCTTTTCCCCGAGATTGGGGAACCGGTTTATCACCTTCTTGACCTCCTCCCTCTTTATATTCTCTGCGGCATTCCTCAGGGCAACAACGGTAGGAATGGAATCGAGGGAAGATGCCCATCTCTCAAGCCCCTCTATCTCCTCCTCTATTATCCTTTCTGCCTTTTCAGCCTCCTTTTTCCTCTCCAGCATATTGGCATCCACTACACCTTGCAGGTCATCAACATCGTAGAGATAGACATTGTCAAGCTCATTTATGGATGGGTCTATATTCCTGGGCACAGAGATATCAATCAAGAACATGGGTCTCTGCCTCCTTCCCTTCATAACAGCCTGCATATCGGATCTTCTGAGGACATAGTCAGGTGCTCCGGTTGAACATATAAGTATATCCGTATTAGTCATTTCCCTGATAAAGTCCTCGAATCTCACCGCCCTTCCATTGAACTCCTTTGCGAGTTCACATCCCCTCTCAAAGGTCCTGTTGGCGATCAAAACGGTCTTTACCCCGCTACTAATAAGGTGGCGAGCTGCCAATTCTGCCATCTCTCCTGCACCCAAGAGCATGAAGGTCTTATTTGAGAGGTCTGTAAATATCTTCTTTGCAAGCTCAACAGCAGCGAAACTTATAGAGACTGCATTCTCTGCAATCCTAGTCTCTGTCCTCACCCTCTTAGCCACAGAAATGGCCTTCTTCAAAACCTTATTCAACACATAATCGGTCGCTCTCCTCTGAAGGGCAAATTCAAAGGCGTCCTTTACCTGACCGAGTATCTGGGGCTCTCCAACTACCATGGAATCAAGGCTCGATGCCACCCTGAATATGTGCCTTACAGCCTCCCTACCTTTCAATATGTATAGAGACCTGTCGAGGGCCTCTTTTTTTATGGAATGAAAATTCACAAGAAAGTCTTTGATAGATGCTGCGCCTGAATCCACATCCTTAACATCTGAATATATCTCCACCCTGTTACAGGTAGAGACTATTACAGTTCCATTTATCCCTGGAAGCCTTGATAGACCTTCAAGCCCCTCGGATAATCTCTCCCCATTAAAGGCCAGTTTCTCCCTGACCTCTACATCGGCTGTCTTATGGTTAAGTCCAACAACTATTATATTCATACAAATGCATGAAATCCCTTCAGGATAAGATTAACACCAAAGAATGTGAAGAGCACGCTTGCAAAGCCGATAATCGAGAGTATGGCTGCCCTCTTTCCTCTCCAGCCTGCTGTAAGGCGGGCATGCAGAACAAGGGCATATATAAACCATGTAATCAGTGACCACACCTCCTTTGGGTCCCATCTCCAGTAACTACCCCAGGCGCTCTCTGCCCATATAGCACCAGTTATTATCGCCAGTGTTAGAAGAGGAAAACCAAGGGTTATAAGTCTGTAATTTATATCATCCAGTATCTGGAGGCTCGGTAATCTTTTGAATAAGCCACCAAGCTGTTTTTTCTTCAGGTTATGTTCCTGAATGAGATACATAAGACCTATGCCAAAGGCCATTGCAAAGGCAGCGTTACCAAGAAATGCAAGAAAGGTATGGATACCGAGCCAGTAACTCTGAAGCACAGGACTTAATGGTCTTATCTCCCTGGGCAGTATTGAGGATGATAGCATCAGGATAAAAACCACAGGCATAGTAAAAGGACCGAGCAGATCAAGCCTGTACCTGTATTCAAGAAAAAAGAATATCAGTACAATACACCACGAAAAAAAGGATGATGCCTCATGTAGACTCGTTATGGGAAGGTGTCCTGCCTGAAGATATCGAAATAGGATACTGCCAGAATGAACAACAAAGCCTGATACAGCAAAGACAAGGATTAACCTGGATGTGGCCTTTGATCCCCTGAATAACTCAATAATGCTGACTATTGCGGCAGCAAAGTAAAAGGTAAGGCTCAGCTCAAATAATATCGTTCCCATCAGAAGCAACCAAGTTCACAACTGGTAATCTTTATCCCCAATTCGTCGGCAATCTTTCCCACTCTTTTGTACGGGATCTTCATATGCTTTGCAATCCCTCTTGCCACTGAACAGGGTATCCTTCCATTCTCAGCCCTCTCAATAAGAACAGCCTTTATCTTTTTTCTCTCCCCTATCATATCACAAACAGTAGAAGCAATCTCCTCAATGCCTCCTTTCATGCTCTGCCCGTCCTTTAGCTCAATCTCTCCCCTGTCCCTGTAATATACAATATCAGCCCGATGGAGTATCCTCCTTCCACTCTCCTTAATCCTTGAAATATCTTTTTCTGTTATGAATACTATTATATCAGGATCCACAAACTCGATTGCGCTATTGCCTTCCAGAACTATGCCTTCAAGATCAGACAGCCTATCCAGTGCCACAGGCATAACCTCACTAAGTCCTGATCCCGGTGACTGGACCCACAGGACTGCAGATGCACCTGACTCAAGGAAACGTCCTGTGTCCTTTCCCTTAACTGAGAGGGTTCTTGCATCCTCAATGATCGAGGAATAGATGGCTGTCTTTGTATATTTTATGGCACCCCAGCCCTTTAATCTAATCAGGATGGCTGTAGCAACCGTAGTCTTGCCTATCTTGCTACGGGAACCTCCGATCCCTATGATCATCGGTCCCCTTCTGGCACCTGTTTTCTGTTTCATAGATTTTATCGTGATTCAACCTCCATAGTGACTTTATAATCGCATCCCTTCCGATGGCAAAAATGTATGACCTGTCCACCCCTGTCGATCTTTTCGAGCAAGAAATCCGCTCCGCAAGAGGGACATCCCTCTGAGACAGGCTTATACCATGTTGCAAACTTGCACTCAGGATAATTGCTACAACTCCAGAACGGTTTTCCCTTCTTTGTCCTTCTCTCTATAATCTCACCCCCATCAAGGGGGCATCTGATACCTGTTGAGAAAGGCCTTGTGAACTTACACTCTGGATAACGGGAACACGCAAAAAACTTTCCGAACCTTCCTGATCTGACCACTAGGGGTGCACCACATTCTGGACAGGTCTGATCTGTAAGGATCGGTTTTTTGTCACCATTATCATCAAGGGGCCTCGTATTCTTGCAGCCTGGATATCCTGAGCAGGCAATGAACCTTCCGTGTCTTCCCCACCTAATAACCATGGGAAGACCACATTTCTCGCACATTATCTCTGTCTGTATATCGGCTGGCCTTATCTTACCTATCTCCTTTGTTGCTTCAGCAAGATCGTGGCTGAAGGGCTTATAGAAATCCCCTACCACCTTAACCCATCTCATCCTGCCCTCCTCTATCCTGTCCAGCTCATCCTCCATCTTTGCGGTAAATCCGACATCAATAAGTTCAGGAAATCTATCAACAAGGAAATCGTTTACAAGGACACCAAGTTCAGTTGGTTCGAATCTTCCGTCAACCTTATGGACATACTTCCTCTCCTGAATGGTCGAGAGAATAGTGGCATAGGTACTAGGCCTTCCAATCCCCTTTTCCTCAAGTGCCTTGACAAGAGTTGCCTCTGTGTAGCGAGGCGGAGGTTGTGTAAAGTGCTGCGTAGGTTTAACCTCCTCGATCCTCAACTCCTCCCCTGTCTTAAGGGGTGGTAAAAGACCACCTTCCTCTTCCTCGATCTCGTCCTTACCCTCTGTATAAAGTGCCATAAAACCATCGAATCTTACCACGGTTCCGGATGCCCTGAACTCTGTGCCCTCCTCCGGAATATTAGAGCCATGTCTCTTAAATCCGATGATAAATGTTGTCTGCTCAAGCCTTGCTGGCGCCATCTGGCTTGCTATGAACCTGTTCCATATGAGGCTGTAAAGATTATAGAGATCCCTTGATAGGTACTGCTTCAATGCCTCAGGAGGTCTGCTTATATCGGTAGGCCTTATTGCCTCATGAGCCTCCTGGGCTCCTGACTTACTTTTGTATTGTGGTGGTTTTTCAGGAATATAATCCTTACCAAACCTATCCTCTATATATCTCCTTGCCCATACCTGTGCCTCAGGGGCAATCCTTACAGAATCTGTACGCATATAGGTTATAAGACCCACAGAACCCTCTTCGCCTATCTCAACTCCTTCATAGAGTTGCTGTGCAAGCATCATAGTCTTTTTTGCAGTAAATCTCAGTTTTCTTGATGCCTCCTGTTGAAGGGTACTCGTAATGAAAGGTGGGTTTGGGGTTCTCCTTCTTTCCTTCTTTTCTATCTTACTTAAGAATAATGTCCCTTCCCTGATCTCAGAAGCGATCCTCTGGGCCTGCTCCTCATTACTTATGAGAAACCTCTCGCCCTCTTTGGCATCCCTGTTTATTACATTGTCGCCCTTATATCGATTAAGCCGTGCCCAGAACTGTGGAGGGGCTGAACCTTCAAGTCTGAGATTTATATTCCAGTATTCCTCTTTTTCAAAGGCCTGTATCTCCCTTTCCCTGTCAACAATGAGTTTTACAGCCACGGACTGAACCCGTCCTGCACTCAATCCACGCCTGATCTTTTTCCAGAGCAGTGGACTGAGACCATAGCCTACAAGTCTGTCTAAAATCCTCCTTGCCTGCTGTGCATCAACCTTATTGAGATCTATAGGACCTGGGTTCTTAATTGCCTCAATAACAGCCCTTTCAGTTATCTCATTAAAGGTAATCCTGAAGATCTTACCATTTATAGCACCCTTCTTTTTGTCAGAAATCTCTGTTGCTATGTGCCACGCTATTGCCTCTCCCTCCCTGTCAGGGTCAGGAGCGAGGTAAACCCTGTCTGCCTCCTTAGCAGCCTTTTTCAGTTCCCTTATTATCTTCTCCTTACCAGGGATAATCTCGTATTTCGGCTGGAAATCATTCTCAACATCAACACCCATCTCATTCTTCGGGAGGTCCTTTATATGACCTATTGAGGCCTTAACAGAAAATTCCTTACCAAGTATCTTACTTATTGTCTTTGCCTTAGCAGGTGATTCAACAATGACAAGTGACTTCATGATTCCTCCTGATCCAAAAGATCAATTCCATAGTATCCTCTTTCCATCTCCAAAGATGTAGGTATATATATCCTCAACATCAAGGTCAGTACTCTTCATCAAAAGATAAACAAGAAAGACCTTTATTGCATCCATATCGTCTTCTTCAAAGGAAAAACCTTGATAATTTTCCATTGATCTTTTACCCATATTATCTACCCCTTAAGATAAAATCTCTTACCCTCGGTCTGGCTAACTACGCCCTTCAATTCGAGCCCAAGAAGAAGGGATAGCATCCTCGGTACTGATAGCCCGCTTTCCCTGCTAATCTCGTCAATATGCCTGGGCTCTGACGATAGCCTGCTGCAGACCTCCTTTTCCTCATCCGTAAGGTCAAGAGGTCCCTTCTTCTGTGGTCTTATAAATCCCTTTAAGACAGGAGCAAGTTCTTCTATTATATCATCTGATCTTTGAATCAATTTTGCT
>JBBIPQ010000100.1:0-6755 GCA_037442785.1 Nitrospirota bacterium | reverse complement strand
CCCCGGCAATAGCGGGCAGAAGGCTCCCAAAGGGCGTAACCGTTCCTGTAAAATAGAAATCCCTTGCCTTAATCTCTGACCAATCCTCAATGTGATCCTCCATCATTGCCCAGCCGATAGTTGTTGGAGGGCCTATGTGAGACTGTCCCATATCAAGATCAGCAATAGCTGTCCTGTAATGGCCGCGGAGTGACTTAGCTATAGACCATACGATCGTGGTCTTGCCTGAATCAGCAGCACCTATCACCATTATTACCTTTTTTTGAGGGGCTCTGACCCTTTTCATTACAACAGAGTCAATCATTATGAAAATATAATCCAATCAGCTGGAATTAGCAATTACCCAGCGAGGCATGGGTCTGTTATCCTGACAGGATTCTTGGTGCGGGCTTTGGAATAGAAGGCCCGTAACATAACTTAGTAACCATGCACTATTTCCGAGTAAGCCGATACGGAATGCTGCCTAAAGGAACAAGGGATATTCTTCAGTGGCAGGATAGTGCCTACCTTATCTGACTTGACCATAGGGGATTGTATAGGATATGCTATCTATCTGGAAAATTAGTGGCTAAAGAATAGGAGGTCTTCGATGTTAAAAAGATATTTGCTTGCACCAGGACCAACACCTGTGCCTCCAGAGGCGCTTCTTGCCATGGCTATGCCAATCATTCATCATAGATCCCCTGATTTTATTCCTGTCCTTGATGAGGCAAAGAAGGGACTGCAGTGGCTTTATCAGACCAGGAATGATGTCTTGATCCTTTCCTCTTCTGGAACGGGCGGAATGGTTGGGTCAGTGAACAATTTTTTCAGCCCTGGAGATAAGGCCCTTGTTATAAATGCTGGCAATTTTGGAGAGAGGTGGGCAAAGATCTGCAGGGCCTATGGGCTTGAGGTAGAGGAGATCAAGCTGGAATGGGGTCTTGCGGTTGACCCGTCTGATGTTGAGAAGGCCCTGAAAAGAGACCCCTCAATTAAGGGGGTTTTTGTTCAGGCCTCTGAGACATCCACAGGGGTTTATCATGATATAGAATCGATTGCAAAGATCGTGAGAGGTTATGAAGATACGATACTCGTTGTCGATGCCATATCTGCCCTTGTTGCCCATGACCTGAGGATGGATGAATGGGGGATAGACGTGCTGATTGGTGGTTCTCAGAAGGGTCTCATGCTTCCTCCAGGCCTCGCCTTTGTTGGCATAAGTGAGAAGGCATGGAGACATTCTGAAGGTTCAAGGTGTCCAAGGTTCTACTTTAACTTTAAAAAGGAACGAGAGGCCTTAGCAAAGAATCAGACCAATTTTACTTCTCCTGTTACCCTGATAATAGGTTTAAACGAGTGTCTCAAGCTCCTTAAAAAGGAAGGGCTTCAAAATGCAGTTGAAAGGCACAGGAGGCTTGCAAATGCCACAAGGGAGGCTGTAAAGGCAATAGGCCTTGAACTCTTCTCGAAAGAATCTCATAGTAATGCTGTAACGGCTATCAAAGCACCGCAGGGATTCGATGGTCAGGCTATATATAAGGATCTCAGGGAGAAATATGGTATAACAGCAGCTGGAGGCCAGGGGCAGGCAAAGGGCAAGATCTTCAGGATAGCCCACCTTGGTTACGCTGATACCTTTGATATAATAACAGCCATAGCCGGGGTTGAGATGGTGCTTAAGGCAATGGGTTATCCTGTTACCCTTGGTAAGGGGGTTGCGGTAGCTCAAGAGCTATTAATGAGGTAGGAGGAGGTTTTGATGAAGGTTCTCGTAAGCGATAGCATTTCCCAAAAAGGGATTGATATATTGACAAAGGCAGGTCTTGAGGTAGATGTGAAGACAGGGTTGAGTCCTGATGAACTTAAGGCCATTATCGGAGAATATCATGGATTGATAATCAGGAGCGCTACAAGGGTGACGGCGGATGTTATTGATGTTGCTACCAACCTGAGGGTAATAGGAAGAGCCGGCTCAGGTCTTGACAATGTGGATAAGGCAGCCGCCACAAAAAAGGGTATCGTTGTGATGAATACCCCGGGTGGAAACACAATTACTACAGCAGAGCATACAATAGCCCTCATGTTCTCTCTCGCAAGACAGATACCGCAGGCTGTTGCTTCCATGAGGGAGGGTAAATGGGATAAGAAGAGGTTTATGGGGGTTGAGCTCTACAACAAGACCCTTGGCATTATTGGTATAGGGAATATTGGTAAACAGGTAGCGAAAAGGGCAATTGGTCTTGGAATGAATGTGATAGGCTATGATCCCTACCTGAGTGAGGAAAATGCCATGGAGATCGGGATTAAGAAGGTGGCATTACCAGAGCTTTTCAGGAATTCTGATTTTATAACGATCCATACCCCGTTAACAGCAGAGACAAAAAACCTTATCAACAGTAAGACAATAGGGATAATGAAGGACGGGGTGAGGATTATTAACTGTGCCCGTGGCGGCATAGTCAATGAGGCTGATCTCTACGAGGCCATAAAGAGTGGTAAGGTAGCAGGGGCTGCTTTGGATGTATTTGAAAAAGAGCCACCAGGGGACAATCCTCTCCTGAAGCTTGACAATGTCTTATGTACTCCTCACCTTGGCGCATCAACAAAGGAGGCACAGGAGAATGTTGCACTGGCAATAGCTGAGCAGGTGGCAGATTATCTTATAAACGGGGTGATAAGAAATGCCGTAAACTTTCCATCGATCCCAGCAGAACAGTTGCCCAGATTACAGCCTTACCTCTCCCTTGCTGAGAAGATCGGGGGTTTTGCCTCCCAAGTATTTGAGGGAGCTGCAACAGATATAACAATAGAATATAGAGGAGAGGCATCAGAGCTTAATACTGCCCCTGTGACAATAGCCCTGTTAAAGGGGTATCTGACCCCTATCCTTGAAGAAACAGTTAACTTTGTCAATGCCCCTCTTATTGCCAGAGAAAGAGGGATTGAGGTCAAGGAGGCAAAGAGTTCTGAGGCAGGGGATTATCACAATATGATTGTGTTGAAGATAAAGGTAAATGGTGAGGAAAATATCCTTGCTGGAACATTGTTTAGCAAAAAAGACCCGCGGATAGTGAGGATAAACAAATTTTTTGTTGAGATAGTGCCAGAGGGTAATATGCTCTACATCCTTAATAATGACAGGCCAGGGGTAATTGGCAATATAGGCTCATACCTTGGAAAGAATAATATAAACATAGCGAGGATGCACTTCGGCAGGGAGTCAGCTGGAGGCATGGCCATTTCCGTTGTCAGTATAGACACTCCGGTGTCGGATGAACAGATAGAAGAGATCAAGAAGATGCCAAATATTATATCCGTTAAACTGGTAAATCTTTAATCAAACAGGAGACTTAAATGTCATCAATCGTTATAGTGGGGGCACAGTGGGGGGACGAAGGAAAAGGGAAGATAGTTGATGTAATGACGGAGAGGGCAGATGTGGTTGCCCGCTATCAGGGTGGACATAATGCAGGACATACCGTTGTTATAAATAATGAAAGATTTATCCTGCATCTTATCCCATCAGGAATCTTGCACAGAGGTAAGATATGTATCATTGGTAATGGAGTAGTAATAGAGCCAGGTTCACTGATAGCCGAGATCAAAGGTCTCAGAGAGAAGGGAATAGAGGTAGGCAATAACCTGCTGATAAGCAAAAATGCCCATGTTATTATGCCATACCACAGGGCAATCGAGGATGCCAGTGAATCAAGAAGGGGTGCAAAAAAGATAGGAACGACAGGGAGGGGGATAGGACCCTGTTATGTTGATAAGATGGCCAGGAATGGCATCAGGATAGTGGATTTATATAATCAGAAGGTCTTCAGGGAAAAACTCGAAGCAAATCTTGAAGATATGAATTATATCCTTCGGAACAAGTACGGCAGTCAGGGTTTTGATGTTGATGAGATCTTCGATCAGTATATTAAATACGCTGAGGTTCTCTCGATTCATGTTGCTGATACAGACATTGTTATCAATGATTTTATCGATAAGAAAAAAAATATACTTTTTGAAGGTGCCCAGGGAACACTTCTTGATATAGACCACGGTACATATCCCTTTGTTACCTCATCCAGTGCAATTGCAGGCGGGGTTTGCACTGGTCTCGGTGTTGGTCCCACAAGGATAGACAGGGTTATGGGCGTTGTAAAGGCCTATACCACAAGGGTTGGAGAGGGCCCTTTCCCAACGGAGATAAAGGATCCCCTTGGTGATATTCTCAGGGAGAGAGGGGGTGAGTATGGAGCTACAACAGGCAGACCCAGGAGGTGTGGCTGGCTTGATTTTGTTGGTTTGAAACACGCAGTAAGGATAAATGGAATAACCTCAATAGCCCTGACAAAGCTTGATATCCTGGATAGCCTTGAGAGGATAAAGATCTGCGTTGCTTACAAGCATAACGGTGAAACAATAGAGGCATTTCCAAAGGATATATCCTTGTTAAGGGAGGTAGAGCCAGTCTATGAGGAGATAGAGGGGTGGATGACAGATACAAAGGGAATTAAGGATTTTGATAGATTGCCTGATAATGCAAAAAAGTACATCAAGACAATAGAGGATGAATTAAAGGTCAGCATCGATCTCATATCAACAGGTGAGAAGAGAGGGGAATTAATTATAAGGGGAGCGGGATTTGCGTAGGAGACAATGTCAAAGGTATACAAAAAGGCTTGAAACAACCTTTTCCTCTGGAGGTCTTTCCTTTAAGGGAATATCGAGTGATCTTTCCGCGGGCGGTCTCTTTATAAGGACACAGCACGGTTTTGTCCCGGGAACAATAATTAATGTAGATATATACCTGCCAAATAACAGGGTTGCTCACTTGAAGGGCATAGTCAGGAGGACCGTAAAGACCACGATGCCAGGGGTTAAGAATGGTATGGGCATAGAATTGATTGAGAGGGATACAAATTATTTAGAATTTTTAAGGACAGTAGTAACCGAAGTTGAGGAGCCCCAAAGGGGATCGGAGGCCTCCTGGAATATCAACACTGAAGAGGGGTCTGAGGGGAGACCTGAAGGTTCATGCGCGGATGAGGAAGAGGATAAGGTCAGGGATGAAGGGAAAAGGAATACAGACGAGGTTAAGGAGGATAGACCCCTTGAATTCGTACTTGTAACCTGTGATAACTGTAAGGTCAAAAACAGGGTGCCTCTTGACAGAATCAGGGCATCCCAGAAAATCTCTGATTTCCTGGGGACTGCTGGGAGGTCAGGCCTCAAATGCGGCAAATGTGGAACCCCTTTGAAGATAGGGGAGTCTGGCTAAAGACAGGATTCTTATCACTTCTTTTCCCGTCTGTCTGCCCTAACTGTGGTAACAGATCAGATTCTAATGAGATTTTCCCTTTATGCAGTGGATGCTGGGCTGCTCTTGAAAGATACACAGGACCGTCATGTCAGATATGTGCAATGCCCATTACCTCGGAATATTCCAGAGTCTGCGGAACCTGTATTGCCAGACCACCCGCCTTTTCATCAGTCTCATTTTTCGGCATCTACTCTGATGTGTTGGCCCTTGCGATAAATCACATGAAGTTTTCAGGGGTAAAGAGGCTGGCAAGACCCCTATCAGCACTCCTTTTAGGGCTTGATATTCCCGATGCTGATATTGTTATACCTGTACCAATGACAAAAAGGTCATTATTAAGGAGGGGTTTCAATCAATCAGCCCTGATTGCACGAGAAATATCTAAGTGGAAAGGTATGCCCCTTGATATAGACTGTCTCCAAAAGACTAAGGAGACAGCTCCACAGGTTGGGTTGAGGGCAGAGGAGAGGATGAAGAATCTAAGGGGCGCCTTTTCTGTATCTGATGACCTTAGGGGTAAAAAGGTATTGCTTGTGGATGATGTGATGACAACAGGCACTACCCTCAGGGAATGCTCGAAGGCCCTTCTGAAGGCGGGTGCTGAGAGTGTGGCATGCCTTGTTATTGCGAGGACATCCTTAGAGCATTAAGTATCCCATTAATCAGGAGGTTTATATGTTAGTGCCATTACTCATCGCCTTACATGTTGTAACAATAGTCCTCTGGATTGGGGGGGTGGCGTTTGTAACGATAATCATATTCCCCATGCTTGTGACAATGGAAGACTCATTAGAGAAGGTCTTGCTATTTCAGAGGGTTGAGAATAAGTTTGCGCGACAGGCAAGGGTATATGCCTGGGTAGCGGGTATAACAGGCGGTATCCTCCTCTATCTTACAGGGGAATACAGGATACTTTTCAGTATTAATGGGATTGGCGTAACAGCGATGCTGATTGTCTGGCTTATATATACCTTTATCCTTACATTTGAAAAGAGGATCTTCAAGCTTATCTTCAGCCAGCAGGAGAATCTTGATACAGCAAAGATATTCAGGAGATTAAGCATCTTCCACTGGTTTGTCCTGGGGTTGAGCCTTGCTGCTGTATTTACAGGGGTTCTCTCGGGTCATGGTGGTTTAAGATAATTGACAGTCCCCTACCAGAAGGGTGATAATTATTTATGAGGTATAATTCCTTTGGCTCCTATCTCAAGAGAAGGTTTGGCATAACGGTTCATAAGGTAAATATTGATGCTGGATTTACCTGTCCGAACAGGGATGGAACAGTTGGACTCGGTGGCTGCATATACTGTAACAATGATAGTTTCAGGCCAAGTTCCTGTAAACCAACCCTGACTGTCCGTGAGCAGATAAGAAATGGCATTTCCTATCTCAGGAAGAGGTATAAGGCAGAAAGGTTCATCGCCTATTTTCAACCCTATACAAATACCTATGCCTCTGT
>JBBIPQ010000099.1:0-6758 GCA_037442785.1 Nitrospirota bacterium | reverse complement strand
AGCACCCCTCTCAAATATTAAGGCTCATCCCGTATTATAGTACAAAGTAGGATGGTTGCCTTTTGTCAATTATGTTTAGTCCACAGTCCATGGTCTATGGACTATGGACGTGTTTTTCTCGGTCTCATGCCCTTTTAACATTTATCTTGGGCAGATGTGATAAGGAAATAATCCCATATCGGAAAGACTATTTTTGGGGAATGCCGACGGATTGAAAAAGAATAACCTTATCTGTTAGTATTTTTAAATGTCTTTTGAAGGGCAAAAGAGGGCCAGCCTTTTACTCAGGGTATTCGCAAAGGTTTTAGACTTTATACTCATAGCGGTTATGGCAGAGGTCGTGCCAAAATCGGGATTTTACGCTGGTCTTTTTTATATGCTTATAGGTGACGGCCTGTTTGGTGGCAGGAGTCTGGGAAAGTATCTAATGGGTATAAGGACGGTATCTTTGAATGACGGAAACCCTTGCTCTGTAAGGGACTCTGTTATAAGAAATTCTCCTTTCGGGGTTGGTATTGCATTATTAAAGATACCCCTGATAGGCTGGTTATTTCTGATTATAATAGCTGCCTTTGAGTTTATTATTCTCCTGGGCAGTAAGGAAGGCATGAGGCTTGGTGATGAGATTGCAAAAACTTTAGTGATAGAATCACCAACAAATGCCGCAGACAAATCGATCCAGAATTAAGGTAAGGTGAGGAGGCAAGATGCTTTTCGATAAGGTTTCAGGAATGTTTTCAAACGACTTAGCTATAGATCTTGGCACAGCTAATACCCTTGTATTTGTTAAAGGCAGGGGTATTGTGTGTAATGAGCCATCCGTTGTTGTTGTAAGGAAGGATGACAAAAGGACGATAGCCGTTGGTGCAGAAGCAAAGAAGATGCTCGGCAAGACCCCAGCAAACATAATAGCCATAAGACCTATGAAGGATGGAGTCATTGCTGATTTTGATGCAACAGGGGAGATGTTGAAATACTTTATCAAGAAGGTGCATAACAGGAAGAGCTTTCTCTCTCCAAGGATAATCATAGGCGTCCCATCAGGTATAACCCAGGTTGAGCAAAGGGCTGTTAAGGATGCTGCTCAGGCATCAGGTGCGAGGGAGGTATACCTGATTGAGGAACCGATGGCTGCTGCAATAGGGGTTGGGCTTCCGGTTGGTGAACCTTCAGGTAATCTGATAGTTGATATTGGTGGTGGCACAACAGACATTGCAGTAATATCCCTTGATGGCATTGTCTATAGTAAGGCAGTAAGGGTTGGAGGCGACAAGATGGATGAGGCTATAGTGGCCTACATAAAGAGAAAATATAACCTCCTAATAGGTGACAGGACAGCAGAACAGATAAAGATAGAGATAGGTTCAGCCTGTGTTGTTGATCCATCTGTTACAAGGACAATGGAGATTAAAGGAAGGGACTTAATATCAGGCATTCCAAAGACTATAGTCATTACAGAGACAGAAATAAGGGAGGCCCTTCACGAGCCAATAAGCATTATACTTGACACTGTTAAGGTTACCCTTGAAAATACCCCGCCTGAACTTGCTGCTGATATTGTTGACAGGGGTATTGTTCTTGCTGGAGGAGGGGCACTGCTGAGGGGTCTTGATCTGCTCATTAAGGAAGAAACAGGTCTTCCCGTAATCGTTCCCGAGGATCCCCTTACAGCTGTTGTAAGGGGCGTTGGCAAGATGCTAGAAGAGATCGATCTCCTCAAAAAGATAGCAATAACCTGATGTATGCAAAGCGGTTCCTTCCATTATTCATTTTTATACTCTTCTGCCTCATAATAATCTCTTATCAGGTAAACAAGGGCAAGGACCTCAGATTTTTTCATTTTCTTTCTTCTCCTCTTTATGCCCTGAATAGTTTTTCAACAGGAGTCATTGAGACTATTAAGGAGCCCTTCAGGATGGTCCTTCTTCGGGATAAAGAAAACAGGAGGCTAAAGGAAGAGATAAAGAGTCTTCTTCTGGAGAGGCAGAATTATCGGGAGACATTTCTTGAGAACCAGAGATTAAGGGAGATCCTCTCATTGAAAGGGAGAGAAAAGAGATATGTCACTGTAGCCAGGATTATATCAAGGAGCCTTGACCCCTTTGGTGATACCTTAGTTATAAACAAGGGCAGTCTTGATGGTATTGCAAAGGATATGGCAGTTATCACCCCCCGTGGTCTTGTGGGCAAGGTATCGGGTGTTATGGATCGCTATTCCAAGATCTTACTCCTGGGGGATACGAGTTTCTCTGCTGCTGTAAAGATACAGGAGACAAGAAAGGATGCTATTTTATCAGGCAATGGCAATAAGCGGTGTATCCTCAAATATATCGGGTATGGGGATGTCGTAAAGGAAGGAGATATGGTCATTACCTCAGGTTTTGATGACCTTTTTCCTGAGGGTATCCCTGTTGGTTATATCAGCAGGGTCTCAAAGAAAGAATCAGGATTTTTTCAGTCCATAGAGGTAACACCACTACAGGACCTCACCGCCTTAGACGAGGTAATAATAATAAAGAGATGAAAACCTTTTTGTTTATTTTAGCAGTGATAATGGCATTCGTAATTCAGTCAAAGGTAACGATCTTTGGTATTCCCCCATCCCTTACTGTAACTGTGCCATATTATGTGGGTCTTAGAAATGGTTCAAGGAAGGGGATATTGACAGGTTCCCTGATAGGGATGATTGAAGATAGCCTTTCAGGTAATATCCTGGGGCCCCATCTCCTAGGGAAGGGAATTGTCGGCTTTTCAGGTTCTTTTTTTTCGGGAAGCCTATTCCGATGGACCCCTATCCTTGGCATGATAGGGCTATTTTCTCTTACGATCCTTGATGGGCTTACTGTGCTTATCATTAAGATGATATTTAATATCCAGTTAATACCCGCCTCAAGATTTATCACAACCGTTCTTTTTCAGGGGATAATGAATATGATTGCTGGGGTATTTCTGAGGCCAGAAAATGCGGAATAATATGAATAATATCCATGACAGGATTTTGATAGCCAGTTATCTGGTTATAGCCCTTTTTTCTATCCTTGTACTGCGGCTCTGGCAGCTTCAGGTGTTACAGGGTAATGAATACAGGAGGCTGTCCGAGGAAAACAGACTCAGGATCGTTAAGATAGCTGCCCCAAGGGGGATAATCTATGACAGAAATGGGATACCCCTCGTTAAGAATTCACCGTATTATTCTGTCTCTATCAGTCCTGTCTCTGCTGAAGAGGTTGACCTTTTGCATCTCTCAAAGGTAATCAATGTTGATATGGATACCCTATCGAAACGGCTTTCCAGCAGTAGGAGTACCTTTGAACCGGTCAGGCTTAAAGAGGGCCTGACCTTTAAGGAGATCGCCTATATCGAGGCAAGGAGATCAGACTTTCCCGGCCTTTTTATAGATATAGATGTGACAAGACATTATCTATTCGGAGAGGTTGGCGCCCATCTGATTGGATACCTTGGAAAACTTAACCAGAGTCAGTACAGAGATGCCGAGTTCAGGGGGCTTCCATCGGATGCCTTTGTGGGCCAGTGGGGCATAGAGAGGCTCTTTGATAGGCAATTAAGAGGGACTCCTGGTGAGAGGATAGTTGAGGTTGATGCCCTTGGAAGGGAATTAAGGCTCTTAACAGAAAAACCTCCCTCAAAGGGTGAAGATATTATCCTTGCTATGGATATAAACCTTCAAAAGGCTGCAGAAGAAGCCTTTGGTGACAGGACAGGTGCCCTTGTGGCTATGAAGCCTGATTCTGGAGAGATCCTTGCCCTTGTTAGTAAACCTTTTTTTGATCCCAACCTTTTTGCAAGGGGAATCTCCCAGAAACAATGGGAGGATTTCATAAATAATCCTCGCAATCCCTTCCTGAATAGAGCCTTGCAAAGCCAGTACCCACCTGGTTCTACATTCAAGATAGTCACTGCCCTGGCTGGTCTTGAAGAGCATGTTATTGACCCTGAGACAAGGGTTACCTGTAATGGCGGTATCTCTTATGGCAGGTGGCATTTTGGTTGCTGGCAGAAGAACGGTCATGGAACTGTTTCACTTCACAGGGCTATTGTGGAGTCCTGCGATGTCTATTTCTACGAGGTTGGCAGAAGACTCGGGATCGACCGGATTGCCTCGTATGCGCGGGATCTCGGTCTTGGAAAAGACAGTAACCTCATGCTTGTTAGGGAACGAAAGGGGGTCGTTCCAGATACAAAGTGGAAGCAGGAAAAAAAGAAACAGCCCTGGTTTCTTGGAGAGACCTTTAATGCCTCAATAGGTCAGGGTTATGTAGCGGTCACCCCCTATCAGATGGCAAGATTAACAGGGATTATCTCTAATGGTGGATATGTCTATGAACCCTCTCTCCTCAGGCTTACAGATAGACCTCATGAGACAAAGAAATTGAATATCCATTTAGAAAGCATCGAGGAGATAAAAAAGGGACTGTTCGGTGTTGTTAATGAGGCCAGTGGTACTGGTTGGGCTGCTAAGTCCCCGATTGTTGAGATATGTGGAAAGACAGGCACTGCCCAGGTTATTGGCGTCAGAAGGGATTCTAAGTACCTTCACGAACTCCACAGGGATCATGCCTGGTTTGTTGCCTTTGCTCCCTGTGATAAACCAGAGATCACCCTCTCAGTCCTTGTTGAACATGGAGGCCATGGAGGTGTAGCAGCTGCACCAATAGCAAGGAGGGCGATTGAGGCATATATGAGGTCCTTACAGGACAGGAACAAAGAGGAAGCTCAGAAGGATAAAGGATTATGAAGATAGACAGAAGGATAATAAAGAATTTCGACTGGATTACCCTGGCCATTGTTATTATTCTCTCGATTGCCGGCATCCTGACTATTTACAGTGCTACGAGGTCACCCATGACCAATGAAACACCTAATTTCTATATGAAACAAATCTACTGGCTTATGATAAGCATGGTCGCCATTATTGTTATAACCTCCTTCGATTACAACTGGCTCAAAAGATTCTCCTATCCACTTTATATTGTGGGATTAATCCTTCTTGTAATAGTTCTCCTTATTGGTAGAACAGGCATGGGAGCACAGAGATGGCTTAACATCGGCTTTTTCTCTTTCCAGCCCTCTGAGGTCTTCAAGGTCATGCTCATCCTTGCCCTTTCGAGGCACCTTGAAGAGATAAATAAAAGATTAAATCTTATGACACTTCTTAAGATCTTTTTCACGCTCGTGGCATTACCTTTTTTCCTTATATTAAAGCAACCAGATTTAGGCACATCGGTTATCATACTTATTACATTTTTATCACTCATAGCAATGAAGGGCCTTGAAAAGAAGGCTGCAACGCTTATAGTTATTATCGGTATTGTCTCGATCCCATTTATAGGCAATATCATGTGGGAAAATCTAAAGGGGTATCAGAAAAACAGGCTTGTGGCCTTCATGGAGCCTGAGGTAGATCCCTCGGGTATAGGATACCACATAAATCAATCAAAGATTGCCATAGGTTCAGGCAAGATCTTTGGCAAGGGGTATCTAAAGGGGACGCAGGGGCCTTTCAGGTTTCTGCCAGAAAAACATACAGATTTTATCTTTGCTGTCCTGGCAGAGGAATGGGGTTTTGTGGGGAGCTTTTTCATCCTCTTTTTATACTTTGCACTTATTCTCAGAGGGTTTGACACTGCCCGAAAGGCAAAGGATGAGTTCGGAAGGCTTGCTGCAATTGGTATAACCTCTATCTTTGGCATACATTTCTTTGTAAATATCGGGATGACCATGGGAATAATGCCTGTCGTTGGTATACCATTGCCTTTTATGAGCTATGGTGGTACTGCCTTGCTGACCAACTCTATAGCCGCCGGGATACTTATTAATGTAAGAGCAAGGCGGTTTGAGATCTTTTATTGAAAAAATCACTTTTGTTATAATATTAACCTTCAGGCGGTGTAGCTCAGTCGGTCAGAGCAAGCGGCTCATATCCGCTGTGTCCGGGGTTCGAATCCCTGCACCGCCACTACTATTTACTTAGTGCGACTGTGCGACCCTTTCTTCCTTTTCCTCTCCTCAAGCAACTCTAAGAGGAGTTTCTCTTTTTCAATGTGTTTTAAGATTTCCTGTCTTCTCTCCTCATCCATTTCTTTTAGCAACTCAACAATCGCCCAAATGGTAAAGTCCTTTTCCTTGTCAATATAGTGTGACAATGTGGAAGTTTTTTATTAAGGAACATATCTGTCTTACGCCCATTTGAATAACCTCCCTCACTTCTTTTGGGATAGCAGTTTTTGGGATAGCAGTGATACCTCCTCAAAATTCAATATATCCATATACTCCCATTCCCTCCAGGCAAGGACGTATATCCTCTTCTTGCTTGCCTGTCTGATTATATTCTCAGGAAAGGTTATGCTGCCAAAGATTACTACCAATTCCTTGCCCTTATGCTCTGGGAAAAACTCAAAAAACATCTCACTCTTTTCCTTAATCTCCTTTATGTCATCAAATCTCGGAGTAGAGCGAGCCTCCACCATAAAGACCCTATCATCACAGACTGCTATTGCATCTACCTCGTAATCTTCCCCGTTTCTCCGTCTGAACATCCTCTGACCTTCCATCGATACTTCACAGTTGAAATACTTGCTGAGAACTGGTCTTAAGGCTGGTGCGATAAGGTCTTCCACTATAGTCCCCATCTTCTTTGCAAGGTTGCTCCACTCCCTATTCTTCCTCTTGCTTTCCTCTTTCATCTCGTCTTTGAATTCCCTCATCTCGTCTTTGAATTCCCTCATCTCCTCATGAAG
>JBBIPQ010000098.1:0-6765 GCA_037442785.1 Nitrospirota bacterium | reverse complement strand
TGGTGCGTCTTTTTAATCTCTGCCGCTAAAACATCTCCTGTTATATCCCCTTGATTTATAAGAACTTTTCGAATAAGGACTACTGGCATAAAAATAGCTAAACATTATCCAAAAATTGTTTAACATTCAAAACAAGGAGGTTCAAAATGAGCAGAAGAATTTTAGTATTACTGCTTATCTCCTTCTGTGCCATGGGCTTAATAGTCTACGGCACACAGGCAGAAGGCAAAAAGGGAGGGGATAATGTTCTTAAAGGTGTAGTTCAGGATGCATCAGGACAGGCAGTTGTAAATGCTACAGTGTATCTAATACCCTCAGCAGATGTTGAAGAGATGGCAAAGACACCCACAGAGATTAAAAGGGACTCTAAAAATGACGAGCCACTGGAAGACAACCTTGCTGCTAACAAAGATAAGTATCAGAAAGGTACGACTGACAAGAAGGGAAACTTTAAGATTTCTAATGTCGCAGACGGCAAGTATTTCATCTATGTCGAACCTTCGGACAAAGAACATCTGCCGGGCGGAGACAAATCAAACAAGGCCATGTCAACAGCCGAATTCAAAGGCAAAACGGTGAAGATACTCGTTTCCGGGAATGTCCCTTCCGATGCAACATATGTTGGGACATCGAAATGCCTCACATGTCACAAGGCATATGATACCGAAAAGAAAACCCTTCATAAGCTCGGTATAAGTGTTATAGGGAAACCGAGCAAACTGCAGGATCATTCTCGGTTTCCCGAATTTAATAACGGTTTGAAGAAACTAATGGCTGGGACAAAGTTTTACTTCTACAATTTTGACAAAAGCAGGGGATTTGACAAATACATGGTCTCTGAAAAAATGCCTGCTGATCCTACATCTGTAAGCTTCACAGCCACATTCTTCAAAGACAGCGACGGCAAGCTGAAATTCAGGACAGAGAACATGAAAGACCCATCTGATACTCCAAGGACATATACCGTAGAGATGACCTACGGCGGCGGACTTTACAAACAGAGATACCTTTACAAGGTTGGCAAAAATCTCTTCCCATTTCTACAGTATAATTCAAACGGTGATGATAGCTACAATGACAGGACAAGAAAACCGTGGAGGGACTATCACGCTGATTGGCTCTTTAACGAACAGACAAAGAAGTTGAGCGACCCTCCTGTGAAGAAATCCTTTGAAAAGGAATGTGCCTCATGCCATTACACAGGATATACGCTGAAACATCTCGAATCTGGAGAATACATCGCAGTCGCTGTTAATGACCCCAATGGCGAGGCTGATATTGATGGCGACGGCATACCCAATGAATTGAATATAGGCTGTGAGACATGCCATGGCCCTGGCTCTGCCCATGTGAAGGCTTCAAAGGCGAAGAAGGCATCAACCATAGTAAGCCCGGGCAAGCTCTCAACAGAGAGGGCATCAGTAATCTGTGGGCAGTGCCACAGCAGGCCGCAGGGAAATCTCCATAATGACCAGCCGGTGAACAAGGACAACAGGATGATGATTCCTGGCATAAGCAGGAATGACTACCTCGCGAACTACACAACAAGAGAAGATGCAGCTAAAGGTGATTACTGGGCTGATGGAATCCATTCAAAATCACACCATCAGCAGTATACAGACTTTATCAAGTCAAAGAAATACAGAAACGGAAACCAACTCCTGAAATGCAGCGACTGCCACGACCCTCACGGAATGACTGATGTCAAACATCAATTGAGGGCAGAGATAAGGGATGCGAAAAATTCGCTCTGCACAACCTGTCATAAGGCAAATGCAGACATCAAAAAACATATGCAGACAAAGATAGGCACTGCGGAGATGGGTGAAATCAACTGCGTTGACTGTCACGCCACCAAGACAATGCAGACAGGGGCAGGGCTCGGCAAGGGTCTTACAAGAAAAGACGGTAAGAATTACTGGATGAATGACATCACCTCACATCTCTTTGATGTTCCACGAAAAGATAATGTGGGTGTAAAAGGAGTTGAACCGAGTAAGGCAATGCCGATCCCGTATACAAATGCCTGTGGCAAATGCCATAATGTAGAAACCCTATAATTACTGTCAGGTTAGGGGGCTGGATGACCGCCCCCATCAATATCTTTTTGTTTCAGTCACTTGCCTAAAGATTATTCATCATGATAAATTTTACATAATGAACAAAGAGGTATGGTTTTTCATCTTTTTCCTCGGGATGCTTTTCTTCAACTGGCCGGTTCTCGAGATATTTCGCCTTTTTTTGCCATACTATTTCTTTTCTGCATGGGCAATATTCATAGCTATTATATTTCTCCTGACAAACATTAGAAAGAAGGCGTTACCTCTACGAAATATGGTGAAAAAAAAGGATGTTTAAGGGCTGGCTTTTATTCTTTTATATACTTTGCTATCTTATCGTCCTCTTCCTTATCGCCTATTATGCCGAAAAGAGAGAGAGAATAGGCAGGAGCATCGTTGCCAATCCGTACATATATTCTCTATCCCTCGCAGTATATTGTACTGCCTGGACCTTCTACGGCAGTGTGGGAAAGGCTGCAACAACAGGGCTTTCTTTTCTCACAATCTATATTGGCCCAACATTGATGGCTGCTCTGTGGCCTTTATTCATGAAGAAGGTGATAAGGATAGTAAAGGCAAACAGGATAACGACCCTGTCTGACTTTATAGGTTTCAGGTATGGAAAATCCCTTTTTCTCTCTGCCTTATGTACAATAATTGCTGTCATCGGCATCATACCTTATATTGGGCTACAGGTTAAGGCAATAATCCATACCTTTGTGATAATATCTGGAGAAACCACGGGCAGTGTTGCTGCAAGTCTCTTCATAACCGCTATTCTGGGCATATTTGCCATTATCTTTGGAGCGAGGCGACTTGATGCATCAGAGAGGCATGGTGGCCTTGTCTTTGCAATTGCCTTTGAATCGATTATCAAATTAATAGCCTTTATACTTGTGGGTGCATTTGTGACCTTTGGTATATTTGATGGATTCGATGACATCGTCACCAGACTGATAGATTCAGAACACTCTGTGCTACTCTTTCTTGGCACAGGCACAGGAACCGAGTACTCCGAATGGTTTGCCCTTCTGTTTCTATCAATGATGGCGATAGTTTTTTTGCCAAGACAATTTCAGATGGCAGTTGTGGAGAATTATGATGAGGGGCATGTCGAAAAGGCAGCATGGTTGTTTCCCCTGTATCTACTTCTCATTAACATGTTTGTTATGCCCATTGCCTTCGGAGGCCTTTTACAGGGCTGGTCAGGGGATGATGCGGACTATTTTGTCCTGACAATCCCTTATGGCTATGGGGAGAAATATCTTGCCCTCTTTGCCTTCATAGGTGGTTTCTCTGCAGCAACAGCTATGGTTATAGTGGAATCTCTTGCATTAAGCACCATGTTTATGAACAGCATAATAATGCCAGCCCTGATTAAGTTTCACGAGATGAAAGGCTTCCCTTCTATTGTCCTTAATATAAAAAGGCTTGTTATTCTTGGGGTTGTTTACCTCGGGTATCTCTTTGCAACATCCATAGGTGAATTTTACGGCCTTGTAGAGATAGGACTCAAGTCTTTTGAGATTGTTGCACTTTTTGCACCGACCTTTTTCTTTGGCCTTTACTGGAAGGGAGGAACAAAGGCTGGGGCTGCAGCAGGACTAATAGCTGGTTTTATCATCTGGCTTTATACCCTTGTTATCCCTGACCTGATAAGGGCAGGGGTGATATCTGAATCAGGGTTTATTGGCAGGTTGGTAGAAACTGACTTTTTTAATCCCGATGCCCTTTTTGGTATACAGGGGTTTGGCAAATGGGGGCATACCCTTTTCTGGGGGATGTTATTTAATCTCATCTTTTATTTCGGATTTTCCTTTTTGACAAGACAGAGCAGAGAGGAAGAGATTCAGTCACTGATCTTTGTTGAGTCCTATGAAAGGGTTAAGGAATTAACCAGGAGTGGTTCATATACTGTTGATGATATTGAGTACATACTCTCACTTTATCTTGGCAGGGCAGAGGCGAGGGAAGCGATAGATCATATACTGAGAAAGAAACACAAAAAAAGGGACTCCCTTAAACAGGAAGATCTCTTTGATTTGAGAAATGAGGCGGAGAAGATACTTGCTGGAGCTATCGGGTCTTCCATTGCTGCTATCATATTTGAGGATAAACTCATCCTCACGGAAAAGGAAAGGGATGATCTATCCGAATCAGTAAAACAGATAACAGAGAGTCTCAGGCTTTCAAGACAGGAACTTGCCGAGGCAAACAGAAAGTTATCGTACCTGAAGGAGTTCAGTGAGAATATTATAGAGAGTGCCCCTGTCGGGATAATAACGGTTGATTCGGACCTCAGGATAAAGTACTGGAACAAGGAGATGGAATTCATTACAGGCGTAATGAAGCCCCATGCAGTTGAGGAACGGATCGTGGATATACTCCCCTGGATAAAGAAGGAGATGTTCAGTCATTACAATCAGGAGGAATTCACCATTGATACAGCTTTGCAGATCTTCAGGGTAAACATCAGCCCTTTAAGGGATCCTTCTGGAGGATTCGTTGTAATCATTGAAGACATAACAGAGCACAAGAGGATGGAGGAACAGTTACTGCAGGCATCAAAACTTGCAAGTATCGGGAAACTCACCGCAGGCATATCCCATGAGATAGGGAATCCCCTTGCATCCATATCATCTCTTGTTCAGGAATTGAGGGCATTGAAGATGGAATCCCAGGAGGACAGGGAATTTGCCGCAGAGGCCTTAAAGACCATTAATGGTCATATTGGAAGGATTGTCAATATAGTCAGGAGTCTCGGAGATTTTGCAAGGATATCAACTACAGAGAAAACAGTCTCAAACCTTGTGGATATACTGGATAAGACCATAAACCTTGTTAAATACGACAAGAGATTTAAGAATGTACAGCTCATCACCGAGATAGATAAGGATATACCCCTTCTTAAGGTGAACCAGGATAAGATCCAGCAGGTATTCCTGAACCTGATAATAAATGCCCTTGATGCGATGCCTGAGGGAGGCACATTAAGGATAGCGATGAAGAGGCGTGATTCCCGGGTCGAGATGATCTTCAGCGATTCCGGTGTTGGGATAGAGGACAATATGCTGGATAAGATATTTGATCCATTCTTTACAACGAAATCCCCTGGTAAGGGTACAGGGCTTGGCTTAAGCATATGTTATGGTATAATCAAGGAACACAGAGGCACCATAACCGTGAAGAATAAGAAGAATGAGGGTACAACCTTCACCATAACATTACCTGTTGATAATGACTAAAAGAATCCTGATAATTGAGGATGAGGAGACATTAAGGGAATCCCTCGAAAGGGTCCTCTCAAAAGAAGGTTACGATGTAACGGGCGTTGAAAGCGCTGAGATGGCCCTTGATTTACTTGAGGGCAATCCCTATGATCTGGTTTTGACTGACGTAATATTGCCAGGCAAGTCAGGTATAGAATTACTTAAGAAGGTCAAAGAGATATACCCTGAACAGATTGTTGTTATCATGACAGCCTTTGCCTCCTTAGAGACGGCAGTGGAGTCTTTGCGAGCTGGAGCCTACGATTATATCATTAAGCCTGTAATGCATGAGGAGATTAAGCAGGTCGTAAAGAATGCCTTGAGACAGGGCGCACTTCAGGAAGAGAATCTTCGTCTCAGGAAGACATTGAGTATGGAGTATGATGTTGCAGAGATAATTGCCAGAAGTCCTTCTATGAAGGGTATAATGGATGAGATAAAGACCATTGGATCCCGGGAAAATGTTCTTATCCTTGGGGAGATCGGGACTGGAAGAGAGCTTATAGCAAGGGCCATCCATTCCAGCAGTAACCGATCAGAAAAACCATTCATAATATTGAATAAGAGGACTATACCTGATAACCTCTTTGAGGTTACTGTTTTTGGTATCCCTGTCAAGAGGCCACGGCAGAAGGGATTTCTGGAGGAGGCAAATGAAGGCACCCTTTTTATTCGTGAGGTATGTGACCTCAGCCCTTTTGAACGGGAAAGACTATTCTCTGTTATTGAAAAGGGAGGGATAACCTTTAGTGATTCAAATGTGGTTATGAAGACAGACATCAGGCTTATAGCTGCCTCAAGTAGGCTGAGAGAGGGAAATGGGTTTAGTATCCCTCAAGCCAGGACAATAAGGATACCACCCCTCAGGGATCGTAAAGAAGACATAGAGCCCCTTGCCATTCATTTTGTTAAGAGATTCTCTGACGAACTATGTAAGGATGTAAAGGGTATTGAGAAAGAGGCACTCTCCATCCTCGTGGACTATCCCTGGCCCGGCAATGTGAGAGAACTCAGGGATGTAATAGAAAGGGCTGTTCTAATCACAGAAAAGGATCATATAGGTAAGGATGAGATTATCTTACCAGTTGGAAAGACATGATCATTGAGGATACCATCAACTTTCTTAAGAAGACCCCACCTTTTCAGTTTCTTGAGGAATCGCTGTTAAGGGTAATTGCCGGGAGTCTTTCTCTCCAGTTTTATCCAAAGGATACGGTTATCCTGAGGCAGGGAGATTCTGTTAGCGACTCAGTATTTATCATAAAAAAAGGAGGGGTCAGGATATCCATGACTTTGGATGATGAGGATGTAATTGTTGATTATCGAGGAGAGGGAGATAATTTCGGGTTTCTATCCCTGATCGGTAACGAGAGACAGAAGACAACGGTTGTTGCAATAGATGATACCATATGCTATCTCCTTGGAAGAGAAAAGAT
>JBBIPQ010000097.1:0-6967 GCA_037442785.1 Nitrospirota bacterium | reverse complement strand
CATTGACATGGATATTCACCGCCTCTCAGGAGAAAATCTTATGTATATCTCCCAGTATTCAAGGAGTTCCTTTGTGGCGATCAGATCACCGAGGCAGTATCGGGCAATATCAACATATCTTCCTGAGCTAAAAAGGTCCTTAACCTCATAACCGGTTATCCCTGATTCCTTAGGGCTCTTGATGCCAAAGGTCTTACACCACATATCAAGGTTGAATCTCCTCCTTGATGCCCCATAAAAGGTCAACTGATCCAGAAGGTCAATATGAACACCATTATACCTGTTAGGCATCAGGTCCCTGGTAGGCCTTATCTTGTGGACTGCTGATCTTATTATTATAAAAGGACAATCGAAACCCCTGCCATTAAAGGTAACAAACTGATCGTAACTCTTTATCGCACTCCAGAACCACTCTATGATCTCCCTTTCGCTCCCTGATTGATACCTTATCCCCTCTTCATCAAAGGGTAAAAGAGGTTCATCCGGTGACTGAAAATATACAGCTCCCCTTCCTGTATCAGGGTTCAGCATGCCTATACACACTATCTCTCCTGTTAGGGGATATAAGGAAAGGTTCTCCTTTGCCTCCCTCACGTCCTCCTCAGTCTCTGCCCAGCGAAGGAGATAATCCTGAGTGGCCTTATCAAAGGATTCGAAGTCCTTACCAACCGTCTCTATATCAAAGATTACCCTTGACATTCCAATCTAATCGAATCTTCAGCCATTAGACCTACCCATTACCTTTAAATACCCTCCATGTCTTGAGCAGATCTATAGCCCTCTGTAACTGGGTGTCATCCTTCTCAGACACCTCAATTGGTGCAGTCTCTTTCTCGTCATCTCCTTTTTCATCCTTCTGGTCATTCTTAAGGTGTTTCTGGAGATCTTTCTCCCTTACAACAACATGCTCTTTCCCATCCTTTGCCTCAATCTTTACAATTATGTCAGGGGTGATGCCGGTATTCTGAATAGAAATACCCTTTGGTGTATAATACCGAGCCGTTGTCAGTCTGATCCCTGAACCGTCACTCAGCGGGATAACGCTCTGGACAGAGCCCTTTCCAAAGGTCTGCACCCCTATAAGCACTGCCCTGTTCCAGTCCTTTAGCGCACCCGCCACTATCTCAGAGGCGCTGGCACTACCCTGATTAACAAGCACAGCCATGGTAAGATTATCATAATAGGGTCTATTACCACTGGATTGGTATTCCACCTTCTCTCCAGATCTGTCCTTTGTATAAACTACAAGTCTGTTTGGAGGCAGAAACTGGCTCGCCACATCAACGGCACTGCTTAGAAGGCCTCCTGGATTGTTCCTCAGATCGAGGATAAGGGAGTCTATCTTCTCCTCTGAAAGCTTGCTTAATGCATCAGCGAGATCTGAGGCGGTTTGTTCCTGGAACTGGGTCAGTTTTATGTATCCTATCCTGTCATCAATAACCTTATATTTCACACTCTTAACCTTAATAATATCCCTTGTTATCGTGAACTCCTTTGGTTCCTTCGAGCCCTCTCTAAGGATCGTTATCCTGACGGTAGTGCCCTTAGGGCCTCTCATCTTGCTCACAGCCTCGTGCAATCCCATATCCTTTGTACTCTCATCGTTTATCTTTATGATCCTGTCTCCAGCCATTATGCCTGCCCTGTAAGCCGGCGTATCCTCAATAGGGGCAATCACTGTTAAGAGTCCGTCTTTGATGCCGATCTGAATCCCTATGCCACCAAACTCTCCCTTTGTGTCAACCTGCATCTCCTTAAATGCTTCAGGTGTCATAAACCCTGAATGAGGGTCAAGGGAATTCAGCATCCCCTTAATTGCACCATAAATCAGTTCCTTTGTCTTCACATCTTCCACATAGTTCTTCTTGACCAGGGAAAGGACCTCAGTAAAGGTCTTAAGGTTTTCATATCCCTCAACCTCTGCATTTACAAAACTGACAGACCACCTGCCAAGCAGCATACCTGCCAGGGCAGCAAGGACAAGGGCAGATACTATCACGAGCCTCACTCTTTTATGTCTCATCTTTTAACCTCCGTTATCTTTTCTTTAACCATTGAAGGGGGTTAAGGGCTTTCCCCTTATACCTGACCTCAAAGTAAAGGGAAGGTCCATTAAGAAGACCTGACTCCCCAACCTTTCCAATCACATCCCTTTCTTTTATTATATCTCCTGCCTTCAAAAAAGTCTCGGATAAATTTCCATAAAGGGTGTGATAGCCCTCTCCATGGTTTATGATCACCAGATTCCCATAACCCTTAAACCAGTCCGAAAAGACCACCTTCCCACCAGAGACCGCCTTTACAGTCTCATCAGCGGTCTCTATATATATACCGTTTCTGAATACAGGGGTATTGAATCTTGGGTCAACCTGACTGCCATAGGGTATAGCGACCTTTCCATTTACTGGCCATGGGAGCCTCCCCTTCAGACTCGGAAAACCCTTACCAGCATACTTATCTTCCTTTTCCCTCTCCTTCTTCTCTATATCCTTCAGGAGATCAAGGAGTCTCTTGGATGCCTCATTCAATTCCTTGATCATCCTTTCGTGAGCTGTTTTTTCCTTCCTTATTGATGTCAGTAAGGTCTCTTTTTCCTTCTTATTCTCAAGCAAGGTTGCCTCATTGAGCCTTATCCTCTCCTCATCCCTCCTGAGCCTCTCGTTAAGCTCCCTCAGTTGAAGCTCCTTTTGTTTCAATTCCTCAAGGTTTCTTGAATAATCCTCAATAGCCTTTCTTTCATGGACACTTATTCTTTCAAGGTATTTCCATCTCCTCATTATCTCTCCCACATCATCCGTTGATGTCAGGAGGATCATAACATCAAGACCTTTCCCATATCTCTGAAGTGCCCTTAGTTTCCTTTTAAGCCATGCCTTTTCCCTCTCTATCTCTTTTTCTGTATCTGACCTTTCTGACTCGATCCTCTTTATCTCGGAATTTATCTCCTGAATCCTCCTTCTCTGATTCCTCAATTCAGAGATAATAGAATTCAGTCTCTGATTGACCCTGTCTAAATCACTGAGCGTTGAGTATTCCTCCTTCTTTATCATCTCCAGCTTTTTCCTGTGAGATTCTATCTCCCGTTGTATCTTCTGATACTCCTGCCTTGGGTCCTTTGATGCACTAAGGGTAAGGGGAGACAGGATGACCATCATCATACAAGATACTATCAATAGACAACTTGATCGGAGCCAAAAAAAAGTTTTAGACCTTTTAGGGTGCCCCTCTCGCCAGCTTTTCTTCTTCATCCTATGCCTAATACTTTATCCTCCCTATAGCAACCTGAGCGCCTAATATCCCCAGGATAAGCCCGGCAAAGGGAATTGGGAAGGCCATGGACGGATAGAAGACCACTGACCTAAGCAGTGGTATTGTTGAACCAAGCCTCGCAAAAACAATGTAGTAAAAAAGAAGGAGGAAGATCGCGCTGATCAATCCTCCTGCAAACCCCAATATCCCTCCCTCAATTAGAAAGGGTGTCCTGATAAACCCTGTTGTTGCACCAAGTAGCTTCAATGTCTCTATCTCTTCCTTCCTTCTATAAAAGAGGATCTTCACTGTACTGTAACTTATAAAGATCGTCCCGATTACCATTATGGAAGTAATGACTAACCCCATCGTCTCCAATCCCCTTTTAATAGAATTAAGGGATATAAGAAAATTCTCACCATACTGCATATCCTCTATCCCCTTAAGTCCTTTAAGGAATGAGACAAGTTTGGCAACTGATTCGGGTGATACTGCTTCTTTCTTTAACCTTACCTCAATCGAGGCTGGAAGGGGATTTTCCTTCAGGCCCTCAAGTATATAATCAGCCTCTCTCAGGGATGACCTCAATTCCTTCAGTGCCTCTTCCTTTGATATATACCTGACCGTCTTAACAATTCCCTTCTTCTTTATTGCAGTAATAATATCCTCTCTGTCGGCCTCGGAAATATTGTCCTTTAAGTAAAGCACCATGGAGAATTTCTCAGGTAGTTTCTTTGAAAAAAGATCGATATTGTAAAGGGATATAACTGCAGTGGCGATTATCATTAGAGCTGTTGCCATGCTTAATACAGAAAGGAGATTGATCCATCTGTCATGATAAAGGCTCTGAAAGGCAGCCCTGAAAGGGTATCTCATCTATCCCCTCATCTCCTCCACAATAGAGCCGCTGTCAAGCCTCAAAACCCTCATCCCGGTTGACCTGAAGAGTTCCCTGTTATGGGTTGCAATAAGAATGGTTGTGCCCTTAGCATTTATCTCCCGGAATATCCTCATTATCCCTGTTGCCGTATCAGGATCAAGATTTCCTGTAGGCTCATCCGCAAGGAGTATAAAGGGTTCCCCTGCAACAGCCCTTGCTATTACAACCCTCTGCTGCTCACCCCCTGACAGAGCGGATGGGAATGAATCAACCTTATGCCTTAGATTTACTAACTTGAGGACATCAAGGACGATCGGTTTTATATCTCTCTCTGATACCCTCCTCACCCTGAGTGATAGGGCAACATTGTCATACACATTCATGTTGTAGAGGAGCCTGAAATCCTGAAAAACTATGCCTATGCTCCTTCTAAGAAAAGGGATGTCCGATTCCTTTAATCTATCGCTCTCCCATTCACCAACAGTGACCCTTCCGCTATCAGGCCTTTCAGCAGCATATATTAATTTAAGGAGGGTTGACTTACCCGCTCCTGAAGGGCCTGTTATAAAGGCCATCTCTCCTTTTTCTATCTTTAAGGTAATATTTCTGAGGGCAGTATTAGTATCATAAAACTTAGAGACATCCTGGAAGGCTATCATAGGCACTGATGCACTGTATTAACAATATCAGCCGCTGTCAGGCCATAAAGCCTCATTAGCTCCTCTGGCTTTCCTGAACAACCAAACCTATCCCTCACACCTATCCTCTTTACCCTTACAGGTCTCTCATCAGATAGAACCTCACACACAGCACTACCAAGCCCTCCTATGATTGAATGCTCCTCAGCAGTTATTATTAATTTAGATGTATCAGCAGCTCTCAGCACCGTCTCCCTATCAAGGGGCTTAATAGTTGACATATTTATCACGCCAGCATCAATACCCTTTTCCTTTAGAATATCCCTTGCCTTAAGGGACTCTGAGACCATTATACCTGTAGCTATGATGTTTACATCCCTGCCAAGATTAAATATATAGGCCTTCCCTATCTCAAACCTATAATCCTCAGGCATCACGGGAGGGACCTTACCCCTTCCGAGCCTTACATAGACAGGCCCATCATATTCTGCTATAGCTGCTATGACCTGTTCTGTCTCAAAGCCATCAGAGGGTACAATTACGGTCATCTCAGGCAGAACCCTCATTACCGCTATATCCTCAAGGGCCTGATGGGATGCCCCATCCTCCCCAACCGTCACACCTGAATGGGTGGCCACCAGTTTCACATTCAGCCTTGAATAACATATGGTCTGCCTGACCTGTTCCCAGGCCCTTCCTGTCTCAAATACCGCAAAGGTTGAGGCAAAAGGGATCTTACCAGTAAGGGAGAGTCCGCCAGCAGTCCCTATCATATCCTGTTCTGAAACGCCAACATTAAAAAACCTCTCTGGAAATGCATTTGCAAACTTTGCAGTCTTTGTTGACCCAGAGAGATCTGCATCAAGGACAACCACATCCTTCCTCCTCTTGCCAAGTTCAAGGAGGGCCTTGCCATAAGCATCTCGGGTTGCCACAGCCTGACCGCAAAATGACCCTGGAGCTAATCCTGTCTTTTCTTCCCTATTTCCCATCTCCACCTAACTCCCTTAACGCTATCTCAAGCTCCTCTTCAGTGGGGGAGACCCCATGATACTTTGCCTTCCCTTCAAAGATAGAAACTCCCTTTCCCTTAATAGTCCTTGCAATAATCATAGTGGGTAGCCCCTTCACAGTTTCTGCCTCATCGAGGGCATCCAATATCTGCCCCATGTCATGCCCATCGATATCTATAACATGCCAGCCAAAGGAACGCCACTTATCTGTCAGTGGCTCTATCTTCATAACATCACAACAGAATCCATCAATCTGAAGGCCATTGTTATCTATGATAGCACAGAGATTGTCAAGCCTGTAGTGAGATGCTGTCATTGCGGCCTCCCATACCTGACCCTCCTGAACTTCTCCATCACCAAGAAGACAATAAACCCTCGAATCAAGGCCATCCATCCTCAATCCCAGGGCAATCCCATTTGCTACTGAAAGACCCTGTCCAAGAGAACCTGTAGAGACCTCCACACCCTTTAGCATCTTCGAGCTCGGATGTCCCTGCAAAGGACTGTCAATCCTCCTCAATGTCCTGAGCAACCCCTTATCAAAGTACCCTGATAGGGCAAGGACAGTATATAAAAGAGGAGCTGCGTGACCCTTTGATAGGATAAAACGATCCCTTTCAGGCCAGTCAGGCTGGTCAGGTCTGTGCCTCATCTTATGGAAATAAAGGGCAGTCACGATATCTGCTGCAGAGAGGGAACCCCCTGTATGACCAGAACCTGCAATGGTCAGCATCTTCAGTATCTCGATCCTGACCTCCCGAGCCTTTTCCTTAAGAAAGGTTAATCTCGCCTCAGATACTGGAACCGCACTGATACCAGCCTTTTCTTTAATCATCTCCTGCCTCTCCTTGTTATAAAATCTATAAGTATATCATCAAGACTCGCCCCTGGGACCCCTGAAATTCTTTGATTCTTCTGGTCAACCTCCAGTTTTATAGCTCGAGATTCAGCCTTCGGACTTTGAGGTTCAGAGTCTTGAATATCCTGGTCTTTGTCCAGAATCCCGAATCCTTTATCTTCAGTAGGCTCCTCAATTGCTATGGATCTGTTTTCTTCTATATCCCCTGTAATGCTCTCCTTATCTCCACCTGAATCCTCACCAACCTTCTCACCTTCAATCTTCTTTAATTCCATTATCATGTCCCTGTGCTGCTGTTTCATGAGTTCCCTGAGCCTCTCCTCAAAAT
>JBBIPQ010000096.1:0-7051 GCA_037442785.1 Nitrospirota bacterium | reverse complement strand
AGCCTTTATTAGGGGATGGGATAAGTGCACAGAGCATATCAAACATAGCCAGGAGTCTTGATGAGGAAGTAAAGAGGTATCACAATCGCAAGATTAAAGACAAGTATTTGTATCTATTACTTGACGGCATAGTTTTGAAGAAGAAGACTGGATTTGGGGCTAAGAAGAGGTATGTATTAGCAGCATTTGGGATAGGCATAGACGGAAGGAGAGAGTTAATAGACTTTATGGTAACCAATGCTGAGAGCGAGAAGAGGTGGTGGAGATTTTTGAATGATCTTTACCGCAGGGGACTTACTGGCGAGGCACTGGGTCTTATCATTACGGATGGAAATCCTGGACTTGAGAGCGCTGTAGATATAATCTATCCGTATGTAAAGAGGCAGAGGTGCTGGGCACACAAACTGAGGAATGTAGCCAAATATCTAAAGAAGAGGCACAGAGATGAGTGTATAAAGCAAGCCAGATTGATATATAAGGCAGAAGACAAGAGACAGGCGGAGCGTGCTTATGAAGAATGGGCTAAGAAGTGGAGTAAGAATGCACCCAGGGCAGTCAGGTGCATAGAGAAGGATCTGGAGGAACTACTTAACTTCTACAACTGTCCTAAAGAGATACGGATCAAGCTCAGGACAACAAATGTTATTGAGAGGGCCTTCAGGGAGGTGAGGAGAAGAACAAGGCCCAAGAGTTGCTTCAATAATGATCAGAGTATCGAAAGGATCGTCTATGCTGTGATTAATCACCTTAATGAACAATGGAATAAAAAACCCTTAAAAGAATTTACACATAAATCTTGACACTACCTGACTGATTCGCTTCTTGACATACCTTCGAATTAACTGCTAAAGTAATTTACTCCAGTATTAATGCATAGTCGTGCATTTGGAGATATAGATACAGGGAGGAGGGGTTATGAATGCCCTCTGTGAAGGTTAAAGAGAGTGATTCCTTTGAGAACGCACTGAAAAAATTCAAAAAACAGTGCGAAAGGGAAGGGATTCTCTCTGAGATAAAGAAGAGGGAGCATTACGAAAAGCCAAGTGTAAAGAGAAAGAAAAAGGCTCTTGCTGCTCGTAAGAAGGCTCTGAAGAAACTGAAGATGACTTCAAGGTAATAACCCTCTCTGAAGTTAGAAAAAGATGGCATCTTTTTGTAAGAAGGCAAACATTTCTGATTGAGAGACTCAATCAGCAAGGGATTAGTATTGTCAAAACTCGCCAAAGGATAAAATAAGTATATGAAACTCAGACAACTATATGATATGGCAATATCAATCGGGATCGAAAATGATCCGAGGGGAAAAGAGATCGTTCAAAGAGACTTAGAGATAAGGAAAAAGGACTTTGAATCCTTAAAAGATAAAGAAAAAGAATCCTTTGACAAAGAATCCCTTACGAATCCCTATTCGGACTCAAGGATACTGAATGGTACAGGTGAGGAGGAGATAAAGAGTGTCCTTGTAGGGATAGATATGGAGGTTGGTGAGGTCCTTTTAGCTGAAAGGCTCAGGGATAGAGGAACGCCTGTTGATCTTATAATTTCTCATCATCCCGAGGGAAGGGCATATGCAAATCTTTACGACGTAATGCATATTCAGGCAGATATACTTCATCGATTCGGGATACCCATAAGTGTTGCAGAAGACCTCATGGAGACAAGGATAAAGGAAGTTGAGAGAAAACTCCTGCCCGTTAATCATACAAGGGCTGTTGACGCAGCCAGGCTACTTGGAATACCCTTCTTATGTCTCCATACACCCTCAGATAATATGGTAGCAACATATCTTCAGAAACTCTTTGAGGAGAAGATGCCTTATACAATAGATGACATAATGGATATCCTGAGAGAGATCCCCGAATATAGAGAGGCCTCAAGAAACGGAGCTGGCCCGAAGATCCTGATAGGCTCAAAATCAAGAAAGGCTGGAAGGATCTTTGTTGACATGACAGGTGGAACAGAGGGATCAAAGGATATATTCAAAAGTATGTCAACGAGCGGCATAAATACCATCGTTGCGATGCATCTGAGTGAAGAACACAAAAAAGAGGCTGAGAAAAACCATATCAATGTAATAATAGCAGGGCATATATCGAGCGATAATTTAGGATTGAATCTTTTGCTTGACGAGATATTAAAGACATCTGGAGAGGAATTGAAAATCTTAGAATGTTCAGGTTTCAGGAGATTCAGCAGGCTTGTGCAATAGTGTGGTAAATGGATGATAAAATCCTTGAGGAGATAAAATCAAGGCTCGATATAGTCGATTTGATATCAGATTATGTTGAATTAAAGAAGACAGGTCAAAACTTTAAGGGACTGTGTCCATTTCATTCTGAAAAGACCCCTTCCTTTGTTGTAAGCCCTGAAAAACAGATGTATCACTGTTTTGGGTGTGGCGAAGGTGGAAATATCTTCAGTTTTATGATGCGCCATGACAATCTCACCTTTCCCGAAGCGGTTAAGACCCTTGCGAGGAGGGCAGGTATAAATCTAAAGGAAAGGAGAGAAGATGCCCCTGGTGGCGGGATAAGATACAAACTCATAGAACTTAATAAGGAATCACTCAAGATCTTTCAGGAAAATCTCAAGAGATCAAAGGAAGCCCTTTCTTATCTCGAAAAGAGAGGAATAGGTAGTGATGCAATAAATCTATTTTCCATCGGCTATTCAGCAAAAAGCTGGTCTTACCTTTATAGTCAACTGAAAGAAAGGGGCTTTGATGACTCATTAATGATTCAAGCTGGCCTTGTTACAAAAGGCGACAAGGGGATATATGATATCTTCAGGGGAAGGATCATGTTCCCTATCAGGAATATACAGGGTGAGGTTATAGCCTTTGGTGGAAGGGTAATGGATGATTCCCAACCAAAGTATCTCAATACTCCTGATACAGTCATATTCAAAAAGGGTGAAAACCTCTATGGCCTTGACATAGCAAGGGAAGAGATAAGAAAAAAGGGGTTTGTAATTATTACAGAGGGTTATCTTGATGTAATCACTGCCCATCAAAAGGGATTCTCTAACACCATTGCCCCCCTTGGAACAGCCCTTACAGAAGCCCATCTTCTGAGGCTGAAGAGGTTTACTGGAAAGGCCATCCTTGTATTTGATGGTGATGATGCAGGCAAGGCTGCAGCAAGGCGCTCCATACCTATACTGCTTGGTCAAGGTTTCAGAATAAGTATATTGCTCTTACCTCAGGGAGAAGACCTCGATAGCTTTCTCAGGGAAAACAGTCCTGAATTGTTCAGGGATACCCTGTTAAAGGCCAGGTCACCCCTGAACTTCCTCTTTGATCACACTGTCTCTGACAGAACAGAAACTGCCAGGGAGGCCCTAAGGATAATAGCAGGGGTAAAGGACCGCCTCTTTAGAGAAGAAATGTTAAGGGAACTGTCTGAACTTTCTGGATTCAGAGAGATGGCGTTGAGGGCTGAACTTAAGATGCTCAGTGCAAGAAAGCCAGACCATTATATTAAAACTGGCACACAGAAAGGCCCCAGCAAAGCCGCCGGACCTATCGGCGGTCTGTATTGCCAGAAGAGGTATGACGAGGAAGTCCTTCTTCTCAGTTCAGCTATAGCCTTTCCAGAAAAGATCAAGGAGATCCTTGATAGGGTGTCCTTAAATGATTTCAGGAATACCCTTGTGAGGGACATATTTGAAAAGCTGAGAGAGAAAGGATCGATAGAGTCAGCAATGGTATCCATGAATGATGAGGAAAAGACCCTTGTATCCCGTCTGACCCTTGAGCCTGGTTTTGATACTACTAATGTGGACAGGAATATCGAGGACTGCATAAGGGCCATAAAGGGTCGTATTATTGAGGGTTCCCTCAAGGATGTTCAAGAAAGGATAAGGTTAGCTGAAAGGTCAGGCCAGGAGAATGTGTTAAGGGCATTGCTCCTGGAAAGACAGCAGGTCTTGAAGGATGTGGCAAGACTGAAACATAAACAACCAGATTCACAATTTCAAGATAGGGAGAAGGCATGAGAGGGGGTTTTGATTATTTTGAAGACTATGAGGAGTTGAATGATGCAGAGAGCCTCCTGAAGTCTGAAAAACTCTGGCATGAAAAAGAGGAGGTCAGTTACGAGGGTGAAAGAGAGGTATCCCTTGCCAGTGATTATGAACCTGTAAAACTATACCTGAAGGAGATGGGCAATATTCCTCTCCTGACTAAAGAGGGGGAGATAGAACTCGCAAAGAGGATTGAAAAGGGCAGGGAAAAGGCGATGAAAGCCATCTTCTCTATACCCTTTGCGATAGAAAAATTAATAGCCCTTGGTGAGGCGATGAAGAATGGTACCGCTCCAGTTGAAGAGATCATCCTCTGTGAAGGGGATACCGAGGAAAGCTGTGATGGCGAAAGGGAGAGATTCTATACAATCACAAAGGAGATAAGGGAATTATATAGAAAAAGGATGGACCTCCTTGCTATGGAGGCAGTAAAGGCACATACAGGAAAACAGGAAGGGAATAATAGCATAAGGAAGGCCCTAGACGATAACAGGGCAATGATCTTAGAAAAGGTTCAGATTCTTAGGCTGATAGACGATGTAATGTGTGCCCTTTCAGAGGAACTGCAGAGGATAATAACAGATATAGAAACCTTAAACAGAAAGATCAGGTCCCTTTCTAAGAAGAATAGATCAAGCAACTTATCTGTAAAAGAAAGAATCGAGAGGTATCAGGAAGAAAAAAGGATCCTTGAGACCTCAGCAGGCATGAGACTGGATGGTTTGAAGCGGGCACTGAAGACCTTCCTTGAGGGCAGGGATGAGATGGCAGATGCGAAGGATGCCCTGATTGAGGCAAACCTCAGGCTTGTTATAAGCATTGCCAAGAGGTATATTGGGAAAGGCCTTAATCTATCTGACATGATTCAGGAAGGTAACATCGGCCTGATGAAGGCTGTTGAAAAGTTTGAGTACAAAAGGGGATACAAGTTCAGCACCTATGCAACATGGTGGATAAGACAGGCAATAACAAGGGCCCTGGCTGATCAATCAAGGACAATAAGGATACCTGTCCACATGGTAGAAGTAATAAATAGAGTTACAAAGGCAACGAGAGAACTCGTTCAGGAGAGGGGTGATGAACCCTCTGCTGAGGAGATCGCAAAGAGGGTCAATATGCCACCTGAAAAGGTCAAGGCCATATTAAAGATAACAAAGGAACCCATCTCCCTGGAGACACCTGTAGGTGAGGAAGAGGATAGCCAGCTCAGGGATTTCATAGAGGACAGGGACACACCTTCGCCCATGGATATAGCTATCAATGAAGATCTCAGGGAAAGGATAGAAAAATTACTCTGCACCCTGAACTCAAAGGAGGCTGAGATAATCAGAAAGAGATTTGGAATTGGCGAAGGGATGCCCCATACCCTCGAAGAACTCGGTCAGGAATTCGGTGTCACCCGTGAGCGTATAAGGCAGATAGAGATGAAGGCCATGAGAAAATTGAAGCACCCAAAGAGGAGTAAATGGTTAAGGTCATTCCTTGAGACCTCTTGACGTAATAGTATTAATTATTTATAGTATTAGTCTTAATGCTTCAGGGCCCTTAGCTCAGCTGGTAGAGCTACCGGCTCATAACCGGTTGGTCCCAGGTTCGAGTCCTGGAGGGCCCATTAATCACACCAGAGGATCACGTGATTGAGGAATTGAGAAACCTTATAGAACTACAGAATACCGACACAGAGATTGTCAGGAAAACTGATCTAATTGAAACGATCCCGAGAAAGATATCCAACTTTGAAAGACCATTAAAGGAGGCAAAGGCATCCCTTGAAAGGGCAAAAAATAAGTATGAATCAGTCGAGAAAAAGAAAAAGGAAAAAGAAAGAGCCCTCGATGAGTTTAATGAGAAGATAAAGAAGCTCAGGGCAAGGACATCCGAGATAAAGACAAACAAGGAATATCAGGCCCATCTTAAGGAGATTGAGTCAGCCGAAAGGGAAATAAGATCTGTTGAGGATAGTATTCTTTCCTTTATGGAGATGCTCGAGGATGCTCGCAAGGAATTAAAAGCAGAAGAGGAAAAGGTGAAGATTGAGGAGACTAAGATGAGGGAGATCGAGAATAACCTCATGAAAGAGGTAGAAGAGGCCAAGAAGGAGATAGAAAGATTAAAAGCTCGAAGGGTTGATATAGCAAGGAAGATAAGCTCTGAGGTATATAAGCTATATATCTCTCTTCTGGAGGCAAAAAATGGCCTTGCCGTCACAGAGGTGAGGGACGAGATATGCCAGGGCTGTAACATGAGCATATCACCCCAACTATATGTAGAGATAAAGAAGAATGATAAAATCTATCAGTGCCCTCAATGCCACAGGATACTTTACTGGGGTGGTCCCAGGTGAAGAAAGGCATAATCTATACTGATGGAGCCTCCAGTGGAAATCCAGGTGATTCTGGGATAGGTGTGGTAATCAAAACAGAAAATGAGAAAATAGAATTATCTGAGTATATCGGCATAGCTACCAATAACATGGCGGAATATACAGCCCTCCTGAAGGGCCTATCAAAGGCAAAGAAACTCGGTCTTGAGAGGGTTGATGTCTTACTCGATTCTGAACTACTCGTCAAGCAGATAAGGGGAGAGTATAGTGTGAAAAGCGAGTCCCTCAAGGGACTTTACAATAAGGTTATGTCTCTTTTAAAAACATTTAAGGCCTACAGTATAAAACATGTACCAAGGGAGAAGAATGCTGAAGCTGACAAACTCGCAAAGAAGGCCGTAAAAAAAAGCAGGGCAGCATTGCAATACAGCCCAATTAACGAGAGGTGATCTATGGCCTTTGAATTCTTATTGCCTGATCTCGGAGAGGGGATGACAGAGGCAGAGATCAGAAAATGGCTTGTCAAAGAGGGAGATGCTGTTGAAGAACATCAGATCGTACTCGAGATAGAGACAGACAAGGCAGTTGTAGAGGTCCCATCCCCGGTAAAGGGGAAGGTTCTCAGCATAAATAAGGATATTGGTGATATTGCAAAGGTCGGGGAACTACTCATGGTAATAGCCCAGGATGCAGAAGAAGAGGTTG
>JBBIPQ010000095.1:0-7069 GCA_037442785.1 Nitrospirota bacterium | reverse complement strand
TTGAGTGTTATCCATCTCTTCCAGTACCCATTACGATAATCCTTCCTGTCCCCTCTACGCTCATATGCCTTGCACCCTATCAGCATATCCCGCTCCGCCTCAAGTGCCCCATTTATAAGCTTCTGCCGAAATACCCTAACCGCCTCCTCTTGAGCTTCCCAAAAATCATTAATGCTATTGTACTCCTTCCATAAATCTGTTACACTTAATCTCGTCAGTTCCTTCTCTGACATGGGTGTATCCTCCTTCCTTTTCGTTCCTTAATATAACAATGGAGAATACACCCTACTATTACCCCAAAAAATCTTTGATTTTTTGGGGGACCCCTTTCTTTTTCTTACTTCAAGATTTTACACAAAAGATTTTACACTACCGACTAAAAAGAGGGGGTTGTTTTTTTAAAGAGTTTTATGTTATCCTTTGTACAAGTTTCCGGTGGCGATGCCGGAGGGGATCACCCGTTCCCATTCCGAACACGGAAGTTAAGCCCTCCAGGGCCGATGATACTATGACCGCGAGGTCATGGGAAAGTAGGTCGCCGCCGGATTAATTTTTATCTCCACAAACATCCCGTAATGCCCCAATCAGCTGGTCTATCTCCTCTTCTGTGTGAGACGCTGTTACTGATAATCTCAGCCTTGGTTCTTTTACTGTAGGAGGTCTTATGGCTGGCACATAGATACCTCTTTCCTCAAGTGACCTGGACATGAATAAGACTTTTTCCACATTGTGAATTATGATCGGGATTATAGGAGTTTCACTCCCTTTTATGTCAAAGCCCATCTCCTTCAGGCCCTTTACGAGCCTTTCCCTGTTGGTCCACAGTCTTTTTAAAGGTTCGTCATCAGTCATAATGATCTCCAGTGCCTTCAGGGCAGAGGCAATGACAGGGACAGGAAGTGCTGTGGAGAAGATAAAGGACCTTGCTCTGTTTCTTAACCAATCTATTAGATCAGAGGTCCCAGCTACAAAGGCACCAAAAGAGCCGAGGGCCTTTGAGAATGTCCCCATCTGTATTAACCATTCCCGACTCTCCAATCCATAGTGGGCTATTGCTCCTTTTGCATTTCCGATGACGCCTGTGCCATGTGCATCGTCTATATAAAGCAATGCCCTCACATTATCTTCCTCAGAGTTCAGTTCACTGCAAATATTGAAGAGTTCTTTAATAGGTGCAATGTCTCCGTCCATGCTGAAGACCGAATCTGTTACGATCATGATTCTTCCTCTGACTCTTGAACCTTCCCTTGAGATTATTCCCTTTATCTGTTCTGTGTCTCGATGTCTGTACACAATGGTTTTAGCCTTGCTCAATCTGCAGCCATCTATTATGCTTGCATGGTTTAGCTCATCACTCAGTATAAGATCATCACTACCTGTAAGGGCTGGTATCGCGCCTGTATTTGCAGCATATCCTGAATTAAAGATGATGCAATCCTCTGTATCTTTAAATCTGGCCATCTCCTCTTCAAGTCTTCTGTGAATAATGCAACTGCCTGATAAGAGTCTTGAAGCACCAGCCCCTGAACCGTATAGTTTTATTGCTTCGGTGGCAGCCTTTAAGATATCAGGGTGGTTCAAAAGGCCAAGGTAATCATTAGAGGAAAAGTTGATTAGTTCCTTCCCATTTATCCATATCCGGTTGCCCTGTGGGGATTCCCGATCTCTGATAATCCTGTGAAGATCCTTTTCTTTCAATAAAAGAATATCTTTCTCGAACATGCTTAATATATTATCATGACTTCATTAAAAATTTTAATTTTAGAATTCTTGACAAGGCCTTCCAACCTGTGATAATCTGCAATGGCTTTTAAAAACCAGGCGGGAAGGGGTTTAAAAATGCTTGAACTTAACAAATGGTTTTTTGTATTACTTATCAACTTCCTGGTTCTACTTTATATCCTGAACATTATTCTATTTAAACCCATCCTTAAGGTTCTCAAGGATAGGGACTCCTCTGTCAAGGATCTCCTCAGTCAGGCAAAGGAGATGGAACAGAAAAGGGAGGAGGCCATATCAAGGATGAACCAGGAACTTCAGGCAGCAAGGATTAAGGCACGGGAAAGGTTCGAGGAGATAAGAAAGGAAGGTCTGGAAAGGCAGAAGACACTCCTTGATGAGGCAAACAGGCAAGCCCTTGAGATGATCGGGAAGGCAAAGGAGGAGATAAGGGTCGAGGCTGATAAGGCAAGGAAGAGGTTAAGGGAAGATGTTGATAGATTCTCTGAAGAGATAGTGAGAAAGCTGGTGGGAGCATGAGATCAATGATATTTAGACAGAAGTCAGAAGACAGACTCAGTCCTCTGTTTTCAGCCCTCGGTCTTCTGCTCTCTATCATATGTTCTGTTGTCTTTGTATCCCTCGCCTTCGGTGCTGAGGAGGCAGGACACGGGGCTGAATGGAAGGAGTGGTTATGGAAGATCCTGAACTTTGCAATCCTTGTCTTCATTCTCGTTAAGTTTCTTGGTAAACCGTTCAAGAACTTCCTTAAACAGAGAACAGAATTGATAGAAAAGACCCTGAATGAGGCAAGGGAGGCAAAGGAGCTTGCAGCAAAGGCCCTTGCAGAGGTTGAGGAAAGGTTGAAGACCAAGGATAAGGAGATTCAGGATATAATCTCAATATCAGAGCGTTCAGCCAGGGCTGAATATGATCAATTGATAAGGCAAGGCGAGGAGATGAGGGAGAAGGTTATTGCCCAGGCTAAGAGCAATATTGACTATGAACTTAAGGCAGCCATTGATACCATTAAGGCAGAGGCAGTGGAGATTGCTATGGAACTGGCTGAGAAAAAGATCCAGGAGAGGCTATCAGAGAAGGAACAGATGAGACTTATTGAGGAATCCCTTTCCAGGATGGAGGTAAAGAAGTGAAGATACAGGCTTCGTTGATAAACAGGGCTGCAAGGGCATTTATGAACACTGTGGATATTGACCGTGTACCGAATTGTCTGAAAGAGCTTACCTCTGTTAGTGACTTCCTCTTGAAGAATAAAGATTTTAAAGGATTCTTTGTGAACCCCCTTTTCAGCGATGATGAAAGGGGAAAGGTACTTAATCTGTTAAAGGACAGGATGAATCTCTCAGATGAGACAGTTAAATTCTTAAGGTTTGTACTTGAGGAGAAGGCAATCTCAGGACTGCCTGAGATTATAAAAAAGATAACATCTCTGTATCTGGACAAAAAGAGAAAGGCAAAAGCTACTGTTATAACCCCTGTAAGCCTTGACAGGAGGTATGATGAAAGGCTGAAGGTTTCCCTGAAAAGACTTACAGGCAGAGATGTGGATATTGATTATCTCGTTGACCCGTCGTTGCTTGGAGGCGTCGTGATTAAGGTTGGTAGCACCATGTATGACAGTAGCATCAGGGGGCAACTGAGGCTTTTAAGGGACAATTTAATTAAGGGTGAACTATCCTAAGTGAGGTGATAGAAAATGGAGATTAATGTAGCAGAGATTAGTGAGATCCTGAAAAGACAGATAACCGATTTTGAGAAAAGGGTCGATGTAAGCGAGGTTGGGGTCGTTACCTACGTTGGAGATGGAGTTGCAAAGATCTACGGACTTGAAAATGCAATGATGTCGGAACTCCTTGAATTTCCCAATGGTGTTATCGGCATGGTGTTGAACCTTGAGGAAGATGCGGTTGGTGCGGTCCTGTTTGGCGATGATAAGTTGATAAAAGAGGGGGATGTTGTAAAGAGGACAGGCAAGATCATGGAAGTGCCAGTAGGTGAGGCCCTTATTGGCAGGGTTGTGGATGCCCTGGGAAGGCCTATTGATGGGAAGGGCCCGATTAAGGCCACAGAATCCCGACTTGTTGATGTGGTTGCACCGGGTATTATCAGAAGGCAACCTGTTAAAGAACCACTTCAGACAGGCCTCAAGGCAATAGATGCTATGATCCCCATAGGCAGGGGTCAGAGAGAGCTCATAATTGGTGACAGGCAGACAGGAAAGACAGCTATCCTGATAGATGCGATTATTAATCAGAAGGATGGAGATGTGGTATGTATTTATGTTGCGGTTGGCCAGAGAAGGTCTGCTGTTGTTAGAACAGTCAAGACCTTAGAGGAGTACGGTGCAATGAAACATACGATAGTTGTTGTTGCAACCGCATCTGACCCTGCACCCATGCAGTATCTTGCACCATATGCAGGCTGTGCCATGGGAGAGTACTTCAGGGACAATGGTAAGCACGCCCTTGTCTGTTATGATGACCTCAGCAAGCAGGCTGCCGCATACAGGCAGTTATCCCTCTTGCTAAGACGTCCTCCAGGAAGGGAGGCTTACCCTGGTGATGTATTCTATCTCCATTCAAGGCTTCTTGAGAGGGCAGCAAAACTCTCTGATAAATACGGTGGAGGCTCTCTCACAGCCCTTCCGGTCATAGAGACTCAGGCTGGTGATGTTTCCGGGTACATCCCAACAAATGTTATATCCATTACGGACGGTCAGATATACCTTGAACCAGAACTTTTTTATGCTGGCATAAGGCCTGCCGTGAATGTGGGTCTTTCTGTTAGCCGTGTTGGTGGTGCTGCCCAGATAAAGGCAATGAAACAGGTTGCAGGAATGCTCAGGCTAGACCTCGCCCAGTATAGAGAGTTGGCCGCATTTGCGCAATTTGCTTCTGATCTTGACAAGGCTACCTTGATGCAGATTGAAAGGGGTAAGAGGATGGTCGAGCTCCTCAAGCAGGACCAGTATCAGCCAATGCCTGTTGAGGATCAGATACTCGTTATATTCGCAGGTACACAGGGTTATCTCGATGATATCCCTGTTGAAGGTATAAAGTCCTTTGAGGAAGGCTTCTTGAGATACATAAAGGCAGAGAGGCCAGAACTCAGGCAGGAGATAAAGGAAAAGAAGGAGATAACAGACGATCTCAAACAGAAGATCGCTGAGGCAATATCAAACTTTAAAAAGAGTTTCAGGGCATAAAGATGGCAACCCTTAGGGACCTGAGGAAAAGAATTAAGGCAATCAGGAATACTCAAAAGATCACAAAGGCCATGAAGATGGTGGCTGCTGCGAAGCTTCGTAAGGTCCAGGACAGGATGCTTAACTTCAGGCCTTATGCAATGAGGATAAAAGACATTGTTTCAGACCTCTCGATGGCTGTTGAAAGGGAAGCCCACCCTATACTGGTAATGAGACCAAGGAAGACTGTGGAATTGCTCGTTGTTACATCGGATAAGGGTCTCTGCGGTGCCTTTAATGCAAATATACTGCGTTATGCCTCCCAGCAGATAGCCGAATTGAAGAGGGAAGGCTTTGAGATAAGCCTCAGCACCGTTGGCAGAAAGGCCTTTGACTATTTTACAAGGAGAGGTTTCAAGGTAAGATCAAGCTGGATTGGTCTTTCTGGAAAGGTCTCATACGACAGTGCAAATGAGATTGCAAAGGATCTGATAGATGGATATATTGAGGAGAAGTTTGACGAGGTTCGTCTCACCTTCAATGAGTTCAAGTCCCTGATTTCCCAGAGGTTGGTCTCTTTCAGTATTCTGCCTATCGGAGGGCTTGAAGGGAAGGAGACAACGGCCGAGGGTTTGTCCCAGTTTGCAGGTTTCGTTTATGAACCATCAGTGGAGAGTGTATTTGAGAGACTGCTTCCAAGGTATGTGGAGATACAGGTTTTCAGGGCTTTGCTTGAGAGTTCAGCCGCTGAAGAGGCAGCAAGAATGACGGCTATGGAGAATGCCACGAAGAACTGTGAAGACCTTGTCCAGAGGGTGACCTTATGGGCAAACAAGGTGAGACAGGAAGCGATTACAAAGGAGCTTATGGATATAGTAGGCGGTGTCGAGGCCCTAAGAAAATCAGGTTAGATTTAATATAGTTCAAACGGTGAACGGTTCGAACAGTTATTTGAAGGAGGTTTTATGAATACAGGAAAGATTTCACAGGTAATAGGTGTTGTTGTTGATGTGGAGTTTGAGGAGAAGTTGCCAGAGATATTGAATGCCCTGAAGATACAGGAGCCTGGCGATCCTTCTAAGGGAATTCCAGCTATTGATCTAACCCTTGAGACTGTTGCTCATATTGGTGAGAATAAGGTAAGGGCGCTGGCAATGGGCTCAACAGATGGTCTTGTGAGGGGTATGAGGGTTATTGATACAGGGGCGCCAATAACAGTTCCTGTTGGTAAAGAAGTCCTCGGAAGGATCGTGAATGTCCTGGGAGAGCCAGTTGATGAGGCTGGGCCTATTCAGGCAAAGGAGCGTATGCCAATCCATAAACCAGCCCCCGAGTACGTTGAGCAGGTTGCAAAGACAGAGGTCTTTGAGACAGGGGTTAAGGTCTTTGATCTCCTTGTGCCCTTTGTTAAGGGTGGTAAGATGGGGATGTTTGGTGGCGCAGGTGTCGGAAAGACCGTTGTTATAATGGAGATGATTCATAATGTTGCCATGAAGCATGGTGGTGTTTCTGTCTTTGCAGGTGTTGGAGAAAGGACCCGTGAAGGAAATGACCTGTATCTTGAAATGAAGCATTCAGGTGTTCTTCCTAATGTTGCTCTCGTTTATGGACAGATGAACGAGACACCCGGTGTCAGGGCGAGGGTTGCCCTAACAGCCCTGACCGTTTCTGAGTACTTCAGGGATCAGGGGCAAGATGTTCTTATCTTCCTCGATAATATATTCAGATACACACTGGCAGGTTCGGAGGTTTCTGCCCTTCTCGGAAGGATGCCCTCTGCAGTCGGCTATCAGCCAACCCTTGCTGTTGAGATGGGTATACTTCAGGAAAGGATAACCACCACAACAAAGGGTTCTATAACATCCATGCAGGCCATTTATGTCCCTGCCGATGACCTTACAGACCCGGCTGTTGCGACTGCCTTCACGCACCTTGATGGAACCGTTGTTCTTTCAAGACAGATTGCTGAGCTTGGGATATATCCAGCAGTTGACCCCCTCGATTCTACCTCCAGGGCGCTGGATCCAAGGATACTTGGCGAGGATCATTATAAGGTGGCAAGGGGTGTTCAGGCGGTCCTTCAGAGATATAAGGAACTACAGGACATCATAGCTATACTTGGAATGGAAGAACTCTCCGAAGATG
>JBBIPQ010000094.1:0-7115 GCA_037442785.1 Nitrospirota bacterium | reverse complement strand
ATTTTAACATAACTAATCCATAATGCGAGAAATAAAGCTATTGACCTGTGCAATGAAATTTGAAAAGTCATTCATGGTAGCGTTACACTTAATAAATTGAATATGAATCCTTTTGTTATGTCAACAACCCATGAGGCATTTTCATGGCCTTAATAGCGTCTTTTTTGGTATACTCTTCTGTGGCAAGAAAATCGATGTCCCCATAAAAGGCAAGCCCTCGTTCCTTCCTCAATTCCTTGGAAATCTTTGCTATTTTTTCAGGTTTCTAAGTGAAATTCCTTCAAATCTTCCCCTGTGCTCCAAGATCAGGGAACCGACATCGTGAAGATTTGGTGGTTCTATACCCACAGACCTCAATAGCCCTTTAAGGCACAGTTCAAATCGGAGCCTTTTTCTATTTTTTAAAAATTCAGCCATTCTATTAATCCTTCCCTGAGGAATCCTATCCGCTATTATTGTCAAATAATACTATAACAGAAATTTGGGATAAATCAAAATAGGCGAGGAGTCGCCTGTACTTTACATTTCTCCTTTTTTTACGGTATTCTTAAATGTGATTGATTTACATACCCACAGCATCTTTAGTGACGGAGAGTTAATACCCTATGAGCTTATCAGAAGGGCGATTGCTAAGGGTTATAGTGCCATTGCCATAACTGACCATGTTGATTCATCAAACATCGATTTTATTGTACCGAGGATTGTAAAGTCCATTGAGAAGATCAGGGCATATGTGCCCATTGAGGTCATCCCTGGGGCTGAGATTACCCATGCACCACCACGAATGATCCCAGACCTCGTTAAAGAGGCAAGAGACCTTGGTGCAATGATTGTCGTTGTTCATGGAGAGACAATCGTTGAACCTGTTGCGGAGGGTACAAACAGGGCAGCCATTGAAGCAGGGGCGGATATCCTTGCCCATCCAGGCATTATAAAAACAGAGGACATCCTTTTTGCAAAGGATAAAGGAACGATGCTTGAGATAACCTCTCGAAAGGGACACTCCCTGTCAAACGGATATGTCGCACGGGAGGCGTCTAAGTTTGGAGTGTCCCTTTCAATAAACACTGATTCACACAGCCCTGATGACCTCATAACGATCGATATGGCAAGAAATATACTTATTGCAGCGGGCATTGATGAGAATCGGGTAGAACAGGTCTTTGATAGCTCCAGAAGGTTTGTGGAAAAGATTTCGAGGAGGTTATTATAGATGCCAAAGGCAATAAAGAAAAAGATTGTTAAAAAGACGAAGTCAGAAGAAGAGATCAAAACTATTGTAAAATCAACCAGGGATTTCATATCTGAAAAGAGGAGGATCCTTTTACCTTCCGTTGCTATAGTGTCAGCGATTATCTTGATAGTGGGGGGGATATGGATATACAGGTCAACACAGATCAAGAAAGCAAATGCCCTTGAATACGATGGCTACAAGACCTATTATGGTCTCTATCAAAAGCAGCCAGTTGATCAGTCAACAAGATACCAGCAGGCCCTGGATAAATTTAAGAAAGCTTATGCTGTCAGGAAATCTCCCTATTCCCTTTTCTATATGGCGAGCTGTTATTATGCCCTCGGAAAGTTTGAAGAGGCTTCAAAGGCCTTGAAGGAACTGAACGAGATCTTCCCGGACGATGAGAGTTTTGTCCCTCTTTCTTACTACAAGATGGCAATGATTAGCGTCAAAAAAGGCGATAAAGAATCGGCACTCAAGTCTCTTGAAACCCTTTACAACTACAAAACAGGTTCTTTTAAGGACCTTGCCCTTATTGAGTCAGCGAGGATACTCGAGACTATGGATAAGAGGGATGAGTCTCTAAAGAAATATGAAGAACTGACCAGGAATTTCCCAAATTCTCCTTTTGTAGAAGAGGCAAAGGCAAAGCTAGGTAATAAAAAAGGGTGATCAGTCTATTAGATGGTCCTTTTCTAAGGCAGCAATAACAACCTTCTTTTTATTCCTGTCTTTCTTTTTATTCCTGTCTTTTCTATTATGGGTACATGAAACCTTCTGCGATTTTTTCTGCGATTTTTTCTTGTTTGTAACTTTGAAAGAAGCCTTTTTGACATCATCCCTGTCAGGTTTATACTTGTCCTTTGGTGGCAGGAATACAATATCCCCTGCCTTTATTGTCTTCAGGCCATTATTGAGTTCGAGGATTACATTTATGGGTATTCCGGTCTTGTTTGCTATCTTTTTAATCGTGTCCCTTTTTTTAACCCGGTACTTTTCTATAGTAAACCATTCCTCCTCAGGTGTTTTTGAAAGGTTTTCTATAAATATCTCCTTTTTGCCCTTTGGTATCCTAAGGGTATATGAACTTTCTCCTGGTGGCGTGCTCCATCTTCTCAACTCAGGATTTAGTTCCCTTATGACCTCAATTGTTGTGTCAGCAAATCTTGCTGCCAGATCAAGATCAAGGGGATGATTGATTATGACCTCGTCAAACTCAAAGGGTGGATGGTAATCTATTTGATCAAAGCCATATTCGTCAGGATTAGTAGCAATCATTGAAGCTGCAACAAACTTTGGTACATATTCCTTGGTTTCCTTTTTTATGTATTTTGTCGATGTCAGTTCCCAGAAATCGTCTTTCTTGGTCCTGTTAAGGGCCTTCAGTATCTTCCCCTCTCCAGCGTTGTAGGCAGCCATTGCCAGGTTCCAGGAGCCGAACATATCGTAGAGATCCTTCAGGTAATCCGCTGCTGCCAGTGTAGATTTGATAGGGTCCCTCCGCTCATCTCTCCACCAGTCGATCTTCAGGCCATACCTCTTTGCTGTAGATGCGATGAACTGCCATGGCCCAACTGCTCTTGCAACAGAATATGCTGCAGGATTGAAACCACTTTCTATAAGGGGCAAAAAGGCCATGTCCTCAGGAAGATTTTTTGACCTCAATATATCCTTCATAAGATCTAAATACTTTCCTGATCGGCTCAGCCATAGGGAAAATCTATTCTTTATCCTTTCTGTGAAAAGGGATATACTTCTTTGCACTGCTACAATGGCGACTGGATTATTATCTATTGTTACAAGTGAGGTGTTATTAAGGGGATCTTTTTTTGCTTGAGATAAGATCGGAACAGGGTCCCCCGAAAAACTTTGATTTTTCCCAGTTAAATCTTTATGGGCCTCCAGCGAGTCTTTTTGACTTGGCGTAACCTCAACTGGCGCTATCGAGCTAATCTGTCCCTGGGTAGAGGGTCCAGGGAACATCTTATTCATAGGGGTCGAATGGTTATCCTGAGGGAATGTCGATTCAATATAGATAGGCTCTGGATTTGGTTTTATCGTGATTTTATTTGAATAATCCTGTCTTAATACCTTTTCACGGGACGGTATGCCCTCTTCTAATTCTGAGGCATAAAGGCTATTTGAAATGAGGATTATAATATAGATAACTATAAGACAGATAAATTTAGACATGCCATATTTATATCCTAAAGACTTCATTTTGTCAAGAGCCTGTCAAGGCCATGTTCCTTTATCTTTGTTCGTAGGGTGTTCCTGTTAATGCCGAGTATTCTCGATGTCCTTAATTGATTTCCCTCTGCTTCCTGTAATGCTAAATTGATTAACGCCTTTTCAACCTCTTTAATAACAGTCTGGTAAAGATTGGAATTTTCCTTGAGTAATCCTTTCAGTCGCAAGGAGAGAAATTCTTCAAGGGGGCAGAGGCTCATATTTCCAAATATATCTCTCTTCTCGATTACTTCACCCTCCGATAAAAGATATGCCTTTCTTATTGTATCCTCGATTTCTCTGTCATTACCTGGCCAGTGATATTTAAGGAGATATGATCTGGCTGCGCTGGAGAGGTTTTTTTTACCGAATCTGAACTGATTTTCCATTCTTCTAAGAAGGTTTTCAATAATTACCGGAATTTCTTCTTTTCTTTCCCGAAGGGGGGGTATTGTTATCTCCCTATCAAAGTTAAGAAGTAACTCTTTCTTCCTTTCCTCGTCAATGTCATAATCCTTATGAAATGCCCCTGCTATCAACCAGATGTCTTCCCCCTGTACAACAGCGGATAACTCCCTTATTACTCCCGGATCAAAGCCATACAGGTCTTCTAAAAAGATGCTGGATCCGTCAAGATTACCTGATCCATCCCTCAAATAACCAATCATGGAGCGAATCTTTTCACCTTTAGAAGGGTTAAGGGATAAAAAGAATCCCTTCCTTCTTCCCTGTTTATGTAATGCCCTGGCATAAAACTCCAGATCTATACCATCTTCTCCGGAGATCACGACAGGGATATTTTCTACAGAAAGCCTTTTTATATCCTTTAATAGCCTTCTCAGCTTACCTCCCCTACCCAGGGTACTGATCTCATCTTTGTCAGGAGTGCCGATAATCTTATTGACAACGACTACCAACTCCTCGGTATCTATGGGTTTTTCAAGATACCCATAAGCCCCTTTCCTCATTGCCTCAAGGATCAAATCCTTTTCTTCTCTATTCGAGATTATGATCGTGAATCTATTATTAAAAAGATCTCCAGTAAATTCTGGATCCCTGAGGATTGGAGAGTCAATGAGGATAAGTCCATTAAATCCGTCAGGGAGTAAAAAGGATATATCCTGTCCCCCTGCGATTATTACCGAATAGCCGTCAGGTTCCAGTGCTTCCTTTATCCTTTTTATAAGATCATTGTCCTTTGATATAAGATAAACTTCCTTTTCCATTGTAAATCGTTTTCTGATTTTAACATAAACCTATAAAGGATTTATAAAATTTCGAATATAAATAACTGGTTTCCTGAGGTCCTTTGACCTGAAATCTGATGATAATAGATTACAATAAGATTCTCAGGCAATACAGACCCTGTCCCTTCCCTCCTTTTTGGCCTGATATAAGGCTGTATCTGCCTTTTCGATCAATTCTACACGAGATGATGCATTATCAGGAAATGTGGCTACACCTATGCTCACGGTCACGGATATAAGATTTTTACCCTGACTTATCCTGTAATCCCTGATCGACTCCCTGATCCTCTCAGCGGTTATCCTTGCACCCTCAATGGGAGTTTCGGGAAGGACAACCGCAAACTCCTCTCCCCCATAACGTGCAGCAAAATCAATATTTCTAATATTATCCACGATCTTACACCCTATCCTCCTCAGAACCTCATCACCTGTACTATGACCATAAGTATCATTTAGCTTCTTAAAAAAATCAATGTCCATCATTAACAGAGAAACCTTGGAGCCAAACCTCTTTGCCCTCTCTATCTCTGTCTCGATCCTTTCCTGAAATGCCCTGTGGTTATGAAGACCCGTTAAACCATCAATGGTGGCAAGTTGCCTTACCTCCTGGTGCAGTCGAGCCTTTTCAAGGGCAAAGGCAGCATGGAAACCGAAGTTAAGAAGGACATCCTCGTCTTCCTCAATAAACCCATTCGTGCCTGTCCTGTTACAGAGTATTATCTCTCCTATTATTGCCTCTCTCAATAACAACGGTACTATGAGGATGCTCCGTATGTCCACAGGATGGTTAAGGGAAAGTTTAAACCCTGGAAGACCCTTCAAATCATTTATCCTTAAAGGTACCCCTTCCCTTAGAACCTTTGAAAGTATGCCCTTTGCCTCTGTCTTGCATGCAGTGCTGTCGCCCATTGAGGTATAAAAGACAGAGACCCGTTTATTCTCTATAAGCAGTATTGCAGAAACCTCAGACCTTATTAACTCCTTTGCCTTATCAACGATGGTCTCAATAACGGACTTCTCATCCAGGTCTTTATAAAGAAGTGAAGATATGTCATTTAATACAGCCAGTTCCCTGATTTTTCTCCTCTCCCTTTCAAGTTGCCGATTAAGTTCTCTTTTCTGTTTATTATTACGGTAATAAAGAATCAGTAGCGAAAGACAGAGGATGAAAAGGATTATGCTCATTCCATAAGCCCTTTTATCTTGTTAATAAGCCACTCTCTCACCCTGATCGAAAAGAGTATCTCCGCATGATTTAGCCTGAATGTGTGATGCTCTGTTGCCAGTGGAATCCTTGAACTTTCAACAGAAACAAGACCGTCTCCCTTACCATCCATTATCTCAGGCGGGAGGAGTCTGCGAGGGATAAACCTTCCAATAGCATCAGGAAAAGAGAATATCCTCTCCATCTTTACCCTTTTCCTTTTGCCTTCAACCACCTCAAGTATCCTGTTGAAACATAAAAGGGAGGGGCTGCTCCCTCCAACTGAAAGATACTTTACTCCATTCATTTCGCTGCCGTCAAGGGATCTTATGAGATCAGAATCCGGCATCAACTCAGTGACCGCCCTGGATGACAGAAATTCGGATATCCTTTTTAGCATGTAAATGACCCTTCCTCTATCAGACTCGGGTATAAGGGGTTTTATAAATGAAGCAAAAGGGGATATGTAATTAACAAAGGTCGCCATCCTTGTGCCACGGTGAGGCGTGGATATTGTGATGAGGGCCTTTATTCTTTCGTCCCTGTAATGCTGAAGGTATCTCCTTCCAATAAGTCCTCCTCTGCTATGACCTATGAGTATGAAACCGGGAGGGCTAAGGGCTTGAGACATTCTCAGGATTTCTCTGAGTTCAGAAACAACTGTATCAATAGTTGCTGCTGGCCTGCTCTGGCTCCAGACAATTAGTGTAAATCCCTTTTCCCTGAGATCGTGAAAAACGGTCTTGAGTTTGAGATCAGGAAATCCTACAACCAGTCGTCCCAACAGGGTTAGCTTATCTTTTCCATATCTTAGAGTGGGCGGAACATTCCTGATAGCCCCATATTGCCTTTTACAAAGGAGGATATGTATAGGGAACTGGCCTGCCAGGACGCGGGCCTCCTGCGGAGATACCCATATCCTTTTGTCCATACCGAGGCCATGTATAAAGACTATTGCGGGCATCTTTCTGGATCCCTCGACAATCTCTAAGTCATATCCTTTCATCTCAACCCTTTTTTATATATGTATATATGATACCACCCTCGCGGGATGGATTGCCTTTGCAGTTACATGGGATTATAATAGTAAAGGTTTCTTATGATGCAGGTATAGTGTGACAAAGAGAAAGTTTGACCTTGCGATCAAGCGATATACAAGGCTTATTGAGGCTAACAGGGATGACTATCGTGCCTACAATAA
>JBBIPQ010000093.1:0-7148 GCA_037442785.1 Nitrospirota bacterium | reverse complement strand
CAACAGCAGAGGCTCTGTATCGCCAGGGCCCTTGCGACAAATCCGAGGATACTGCTCTTTGATGAACCCACCTCTGCCCTTGACCCCATCGCGACTCAAAAGATTGAAGAACTTATGGTAGAGTTAAAAAAGGAGGTAACCATCCTCATAGTCACCCATAATATGCAGCAGGCAGCAAGGGTATCGGACTATACCGCCTTCATGTACCTTGGGGAGATCATAGAATTCGGAAAGACTGATAAGATATTCACTAATCCGACAGAGAAATTAACAGAGGAATACATAACCGGGAGGTTTGGATAATGTCAGTATTTGATGATGAATTAAGAAACCTGAAAGAAAAGATCCTTAAGATGGGTCTTCTTGTAGAGGCCGCTATAAGGGATTCCATAAAATCCCTTATAGAGAGGGACAGTGAGCTTGCAAGGGAGGTCATTAAAAAGGACCACCAGATAAATGCCCTTGATGTGGAGATAGACGAAGAATGTATAAGGCTCATTGCCCTGAGGCAGCCCAAGGCAGGAGACCTGAGATTTATCACCACTGCCATGAAGATAACAACAGACCTCGAGAGGATGGGTGACCTTGCTGAGGATATCTGCGAGAGGGCAATTGAGCTCAATGAGGAGCCACCCCTTAAACCCTATATAGATATACCGAGGATGGCAGAGATTGCCCAGGGGATGCTTATTGATGTCCTTGATGCATTTATGAGAAAAGAACCTGCTATAGCCTATGATGTAATAAAGAGGGATGACGAGGTGGACAGACTCACCGTGCAGGTTTTTAATGAGTTATTGTTCTTTATGATCCAGGACCCAAAGACCGTCTCAAGGGCAATAAAGATTACATACATTGCCAAATACCTTGAACGGATTGCAGACCATGCAACAAATATTGCAGAAATGGTTATTTATATGGTCGAAGGTAAGATGATAAGGCATACAACAATAGGTGAAGCGGGGAATCAGTGAACTTAGTGCGGAAGAGCGGAAGAGCGGAAAAGCGGAAGTCACATTACGGAAAAATTTTTTCTCCGTATATTCCCTCCGCCTTCCGAGTTTGCGAACTGCCTCGCTTCCGATCTTTCGATCTTCCGATCTTCCGAGCTATGTTGCTTCTGGCTTTTGTCTACTGTTTTTTTTATAATTCTGTCTTCGCCCTTACCAATACAGATATATCTTCCTATCAGAAAGAGATAGCCGATAGACCTGTCGGGGACAGGATCGCCCTCTGGGCTGAAAGATTCATTGGTATCCCCTATGACCCGGACCCGATAGGAGATTATGTGACTAAAAGGGTAATAGTTAATGATAATACAGCCGATTGTATGTACCTTAGTTTCAGGGTGGTAGAGCTGGCCCTTGGAAGAACACCTGATGAATCCATTGAGATCGCCCTTGATAAAAGATTTATGACAAAAGGTGTCTTGAAGGATGGCTATGTCATAAATTATGAGGAGAGGTTTCAGTACGGCGAGGATATGCTCGATAGCGGGAAATGGGGGATTGAGATCACCAAAGATATAGGAGACTTGAGATTTATAAAGGGTTCAAGGGGAAGGGATAAGGTTGCAATGATATCTAAGGATGATTTCCTCCGTCTGATGAATAAAGGAACAACAACCCTCAAGAATGGTGACTTTATTTATTTTGTAAAGGATCCAGACAGGAGGCAGGTCGATGAGATAATTGGACACATCGGGATCATAAAAAGAGAGGGGGACAGGCTTTTTCTGATCCATGCCAGCGGAAGCAAAAATAAAGGAGGCGTTGTAAGGAAGGTTCTCCTTTATGAGTATATAAGATCAATGCCCTTTGTTGGCATAAGGATCGGCAGATTCACTGACCCCTGAGCTTCTTCATGATGTCAGGAAACTGATTCTTAAAGTCATGGTGGATCCTTCCAAGGAAGAGTTTTATCCCCTTTATTTCCTGTTTTATCTCTTCCAGATCTTTAAGTACAGAAATAAGGCCGTCAATCTTCTCTGCAAGAGTGTTTATCTCTTTTTCGAGTAAACTCAATCTCTCTTTAAGGTACTTTTCTTCCATCATCTACTCTATTTTCTCCTCTGGAATTTTGTCTTTCTTCTAAGTTTTCTGTGTTTGTGTTTGCTCATCTTCTTTTTTCTCCATTTTACTACACTACCCACAACATCACCTCCTCTTAGTTTTCATTAATCTATTATACTCCCTTGCCTGTGCCATAAAGGCCTCAAGCTGAATCTCCATTGTAACAGATTCTGTCCCATCATAAGCTATACTGAGACAGGGTATGCCAAAATCCCTGCTTATCCCCCTCATCAAGGTCGTAACAACCGTCCCGGGCATACAACCAAATGGCATAGCATTAATGATACCTGATGCCCCTCTTTCTATTAGGTCTAGGGCCTTCCCTATGCTCAATATTGCCTCACCCTCAAAGGAATCATGCAAATAGGGTGAGGCCTTCCTCAGGATATCCCCTGTATCAGGTTCTATCAGGGTCTTAAGAAATCCCCGGAAATACCTTGAATACCCGTGTTCTATCCTCTTTTGAAAGAACTTTTTCAACAGAAATTCAATAATAGCAGACCTGTCTTTTTTTATCAAGGCCTTCCTGAGGCCCATCATATTAACGTAGTATATCCATTCTTCTACAGGAGCAAGCCAGACTTCTCCGCCAAGGGATTCGATCTTTCTTACGAGATTCTCATTAGAGAACTTGTGGCTCCTGACAAAGATCTCTCCAACAATGCCTATTAATGGTCTTTCTTCTTTATTTTTTGGTATCTTCTTAAAGTCTTCCTTCATCCTTTTTAATGTTGTTTCAATATCGCCATCTAAACCCCTTAAAGAAGAATAAAGGACCTTTATATAACGGTTATACAACTCATTACTCAAACCCTTTTCCTTTTCATAGGGTCTTGTCTCGTGAAGACATTTAATCAGAAGCTCATAGGCGATAATGCCCCTCCAGGAATGGGTAGAAAAGTCCTTACTTACTATGCCAAGGTCACGATAAAATGTTGAATCCTGGTTAGGTGAAAAGATCGGAACATCCTTAAACCCTACCTCGTCAAGAACCATCCTGTGAAATACATTATACTGGCCGAACCTGCAGGGCCCTGAACCGGATGGCATAAAAAAGGCAGAGGCCTCAGGCAGAAAATCAGGGGATAAGACCTTCTTCAGCATGTCGCCTGTTGTGACTGTGCAGGGATAACATTCCTTACCAGAAACATAACGCCTTCCAAGGTCAACCGCCTCCTTATCTGATTCAGGCAAAACCTCTGCCCTTATCCCGCAATTCTCAAAGGCAGCAGCCAGTGCAAAGGCATGATCAGACATGCGAGGAATGTAGATCACCCGCTGATGAAGTTCGGAGGTTCGGAAGCTCGGAAGTTCGGAAGTTCGGAAGGCACCGTCGTGCAACTGTGCGACCGTGCGACTATGCGTCCGTGTAACTGTCGCTTTAACTTGTTGTTCTATGCTATCAAGAAAGGCCTCGCACCTCGTTATCGCACCAGCGTCAGCACTATGCTCGTCTATCTCGAGATGAAGAAAGGGCTTTTTTCCCAGTTCTTTAGCAAAATACTTGAGTATAAAAGAGTCAGGACCGCATGAAAAATTGCCGATATATATCGGATACAGAAGCGGATTATTCCTTATGATTCGGGCAGCCCTGAGGATCCTCTGACCAGATTTCCAGTACATATTCGGCCAGTCTTCGGATATTCCAACATCCTCTATATTCAGAAAATCAAGAGGCATAGATAGGATATTCAGACTCTCAAGTTTTCTGGGAATGTTTAGATTAACACCACTGTCAAAGGCATTATAGGCCCTCCCAACTATAACAACAACAGGCCTACTATTCTTTTGCATGGAGGAAAGGACTTCCCTGCCCTTTGACTTAATAGATGCCATAAACTCATTTTGGACCTTCTGAGCAGATTGGAATGCCCTTTCAATATCCCTTCTTCCTATCCCAAACTCCCTAAATACCCGCCTCAATTCTCTTATTAAGACCCTTTCTCCACCTCTCATATTAACAACTGGGATCAGTATCTCTGCCTCAGGATGGGCAACCCTGGCCGAATAAGGAATGGTCTGGGTTAAAGGACAGGCAAAACCCCTTTCAAACTCATCATTTACATCATTCATATTTATAAAACTGGGTATCAAAAGGGTTTTAATGCCCTTATCAATCAGATATTTTATATGACCATGAGCCACTTTAACCGGAAAGCATGTATCAGCAAGAACAGCCTCGGTTCCCAAGTCAATGATCTCCCTATTTGTCTTTGGAGATACTACCACCTCAAAACCTAACTCCCATAGGAGGGTCGTCCAGAATGGAAGATAGTCATGAAAGAAGAATATATAGGGTATGCCGATTCTCTTAATTGAAGATTTTTTGATGACCAATGCCCTTTCAGATTCTCTATCTCTATGTGCCTTCCAGAGCATCTCTTCCCTGAATGAAAACAGGTCTTCCACAGCAGATCTACCACCTCGTCTGACATCGTATTTTTCACATCTCCCTCCATAGTAGAGAAAGCCATCCTCTCCCTCGATCTTGACCCTGTTTATCTCGCAGAGATTCGGACATCCCTTACACTCAAAAGAGGTAATTTCATAGGGCCTTTCAGAAAGCTCAAAACCCTTAAACCTTGAACCCTTCAAATCACTCTCTTTCATATAATCCCTGGATATTAGGGCCATGCCGATCGCTCCTGTAACATCATGGTGCGGCGGAACAATTATATCCTTACCAAGATAGTTTTCAAAGGCTGCTACCACTGCCTTATTGAAGGCCACACCTCCCTGAAAGAATATCCTGTTTCCGATGGGTTTTCCTGCAACAACCTTGTTTATGTAATTCTGAACAATAGAATAGGCAAGACCAGCAAGAAGGTCATCCTTATTAGCTCCTTTCTGGAGATTGGCCATAAGGGAATTTTCCATAAATACTGTGCATCTCTCACCGAGCCTGCAAGGGCTCTGGGCTGAACAGGCACATTCTGCAAACTCTCCCTTAATCGATATATCCAGTTTCTCAGCCTGCTCTTCAAGGAAGGAACCGGTCCCTGCTGCACAGGCCTTGTTCATCTCAAAATCAACAATAACCCCGTCTTTCAGGGATATGTACTTAGAATCCTGACCACCTATCTCAAAGATGGTATCCACTGTTCTATCAATAAATACTGCCGCCCTTGCCTGTGCAGTAATCTCGTTCTTTACAACATCTGCTCCAACATAATCAGCGATCATATATCTACCAGAACCGGTAGTGCCAACCCCTGCTATCTCGATCTTGTCGCCTATCTCCCCACATATCTCTCTCAATCCCTGATTCACCGCCTCAATAGGTCTTCCAGCGGTCATGAGATACCTCTTTGCAAGAAGATTACCCTCCTCGTCGATGACAGCAAGGTTCGTGCTGATTGAACCAATATCGATGCCAAGAAAGGCCCTTATCTTATTAGAGATTGAGGCGCTATCTCCAGATCTCCTAATCTTGATCGTATCTTCAGATATGTGATCATGGGGTGGGACATATTTGGAGAAGAGTGGCCTGTGGCCAGAGTCAGTAAATCTTATAGATTCTACAAATTCCCTGAAATTGCCAGGGTTGATTTTATTCTGTCTTCCTTCATCCATATCCCTGAGCACTGCGCCAATGGCTCCCATAATTGCAAACTCTTCAGGTACTACCAGTTTCTCAAATCCAAAGACCTCTTTGAATGCCCTTACCATCCCTTTATTTGCAGCCACACCACCCTGAAAGGACACAGGCTCCTCAATATCCCTTCCTCTTACTATGGATCCTTTAAAATTCCTTGCCACGGCAAAACATAGACCTGCAACTATATCCTCGACTGGTGTTGCTATCTGCTGGAGATGGATCATATCTGACTTCGCAAAGACGCTGCACCTGCCAGCAACCCTCGCAGGCTTTTTAGATAGAAAGGCCATCTCGCTGAATTCCTCGATCGTGAGCCTCAATCTCTCAGCCTGCTGATCAAGGAAGGACCCTGTCCCTGCTGCACACACCGAGTTCATGGAGAAGTCCTCAATCGCCTCACCCTTAAGCTTTATTAACTTAGAATCTTCACCACCAAGCTCTATAATCGTCCTTACTTCAGGATAAAGCTTCTTAGTAGCATAGGCCTGGGCAGCGATCTCGTTTATGAAGGGTATACCGAGACCCTGTGAAATTATCTTCCCGGCAGTCCCAGTAACTGATAGAGAAAAGACTTCATCATCTGATGCAAAAATCCTCTTCAGCACATCATAGGCCACCTTTAGGGAATGACCCTTGTGTCTCTCGTAAAAAGAAATGACCATTCTGCCACTGTCGTCAAAGGCCACTGCCTTCACGCTTACAGAACCTATATCAAGACCTACAAACCTCATTATTTACCCTGGAATATTATAAAAATATCGAAGCCATTCATCAAAGACCCTGAGTTTATCCTCGCCATAGTTTCTGACCAGTTCTCTGACCTTTTCCAATGGTTTTTCGTGGGTCAGGTCATGTTCGGTCTTCGAAAAGAACTTATCGGCAAGGCATATGATCTTTTCCTCAATCGTTTCGGGAACCATATCCCTCTCTGGTAATGGCAATCCCTTTTTTCTGATCTCATCAGCAGTAATGCCAATACCAACATGCCTCTCACAGACAAGGGCATGCCTTTTGAGGCCTTCTCTTTCAAGTATCTCCCTTCCAAGGTAGCCATGACATATATAATCACTATAACCGAAGCATCCTATCTGAGGAGCATTCGTGAGAAATATCCCTATGTCATGAAGTATTGAGGCCTCCGTGATAAAATCCATGTCTGGATTGAGATGATTTACCTTTTTAGCAATCTCCAGTGCTTTTTTCGCAACAACCCTCCCGTGATGAAGAAGAAAATAATAGGCCTTTGAATCAGGCTCATAATACTTTTCTATTATCCTGACAGGATCAATCATCTTTAACCAAGAAACCTTCTCATATGGGCTGCCTCTGTTTTCCATTGGTCTCTCAAGACTTGATTAAATTATTTTAACCTAAATGACAATTTGAATCCATGTCTATCAAAATAATAACTTAGCAATGGAGAAAGCGAGGCGCTCATAAAATCATAGAAGACCATAGCCATAATAAGGTCCTTAGAA
>JBBIPQ010000092.1:0-7211 GCA_037442785.1 Nitrospirota bacterium | reverse complement strand
AATTCAAAAGGTTGTCCTTGAGACATTAGACAAAGATCCCCTTTTAATAGCGGAATCATTAATGAATTATCCAGGTCTTCCCATGCTCGGCTGTCACCATGCCTATATTGCCTGTGGTTCCATCATGGCTGCACTCAAAAATGAGGGTTCAAGGGACATCAAGGCTCAGGACATTTTTGAGGTCTTTAAGAGAACAGAAAAGCAGGCTATCAGTGGCTATTGTGGCCTAACAGGTGTGTGTGGTATAGCGCCTGCTATTGGCGCATGTTTTTCGGTTCTTACAGGTTCAAGATGCGGGACCGATATGGAGCAGAGGATAACCATGAAGGCAGTAACCAGCGTGATGGACGCCATAGCTGAACTTACTGGTCCAAGCTGTTGTAAGGCCTATGTATGGGTATCGCTAAAAATAGCAATAAAACATCTTAAGGAATTTGCTGGAATTGTACTTCCATCAGAAAGGGAGTTTATATGCAGCCACAGCTCAAGACATCCCCACGGTTGTAGAGAACAGAAATGTCCTTATTATTCTGCATGTTGAATTTGTCATGGGCATCACTGCTGTCCAAAATTAATTGACAGAGGTTATTTAAATGGACAGATGTGCGTGGGCATCATTAGGTATGTCACATCCATCTTACCGAATCCGTTAGTCGTCATGTCCCGATCTTCTTCATCAACATACCTTCTTATCTATTTAATCTTACTAGAGATTTTCTTTTTAACTATTCCTTGATTTTTAAGACAGAGAACAAAAGAAACAAAGGTCTTGACAAACATATCAAATTTAATTTATATTTGATTAATAAATCGTGAAGATTTGAAATATGCTGAAACAGTTTGCATCATATATTACATACAATCTTATAAAGCTTGAGCAAGGCTCACAGCTTGGAGACGCCATGGAATTCTTTATATATGACACGATAAAGATATTCTTGCTTCTGTCTATAATAATATTCATCGTATCCATAATCAGAAGCTTTTTCCCTCCAGAAAAGACAAAGAAAATATTATCACATAAAAAAGAATTTATAGGTAATATCCTTGCAGCACTCCTGGGGGTGGTCACGCCCTTTTGCTCATGTTCTGCAGTGCCTTTGTTTATAGGCTTTGTTGAGGCAGGGGTTCCGCTCGGTGTGACCTTTTCATTCTTAATATCATCTCCCATGGTTAATGAGGTTGCGGTTGTTTTGTTATGGGGGCTTTTTGGATGGAAGATTACAGCTATTTATATCGGAACGGGTTTGCTTGTTGCAATCTTTGGAGGGTTCATCATAGGCAGGCTCAAACTCGAGAAATGGGTTGAGGAGTATGTTTACAAATTCAAGACAGGTCAGGCAATGGAGGTTGAGAGTAAGTCATTCAGGGAGAGGCTTGAGTATGCAAAATGGAACACTGTGGATATCCTAAAGAGGGTCTGGCTTTTCATTATTGTAGCCATTGGCATTGGTGGCTTTATACATGGTTATGTTCCGGAGGATTTCCTTGCACAATATGCTGGTAAGGGAAATCCCTTTGCAGTTCCAATAGCAGTCGCACTCGGGGTTCCGCTTTATTCCAATGCAGCAGGTGTGCTTCCAGTAGTATATGCCTTAATGGAGAAGGGGCTGAGCATTGGCACTGTGCTTGCCTTTATGATGGCTGTGACTGCCCTTTCCCTTCCTGAGTTGATAATACTAAGGAAGGTTTTGAAGATCCAGTTATTGGGTGTGTTCGTAGGGATAATGACATTAACAATAATGGTAGTGGGGTATCTGTTTAATGCGATATTGTGAGGTGGCAAAATGAGGATTGATTGTTATATGTCTTTAAGATGCGGTTCCGAAGATGCCTTGAGGAATAATATTGATAAAGCGCTGGAGCTGGAAGGAATAGATGCAGAGGCAAATTTTTATCGCATTACAGATGAGGAGGCTAAAAATTTAGGACTGAGGGGTTCACCGTCGATTCTAATAAATGGGAAGGATATTCAGCCAGTAGATATTACCGGATTTTCGTGAAGACTTTTTAAGGATGAGTCTGGGAGGTTCATGAATGTTCCATCGGTAGAAACATTAAGGATGGCTATTAGAGAACATCATTGCTGTCCAAAATAAAGTGACAGAGGTTATTTTTATGGACATAAGACCTCAAAAACACAAAAGAAAGCGACAGGATTTTATTTAAAGGTAGAATGGGGTTATGAATGTCTTTTGAGATTATATTATGGTGATGATAGGTCATTTAACAGCTTACATTAAGGTGTCGCCTTTTGTGTTTTCTCGGTCTCATGCCCATTTAATATTTTTTTGAACAGATGTGAGAGAACATAAAAAAATAAGAAGGAGGTCTGATATGGAGATCAAGATTTTAGGTCCAGGTTGTGCCAATTGCGAAAAGATGGCAGAGACGGCAAAAAGGGCTATAAAGGAACTGGGCATTGAGGCAAGTATTGAGAAGGTCACAGATATTCAGGAGATAATGAAATACACCATGTCAACACCAGGGCTTGTGGTAAATGGAAAACTCAAACATTCTGGAAAGCCTTTGCCAAGCCAGGAAAAGGTAAAGGAGTTGATAAAACAGGAAATGCAATAATGCAGGAATTGCTGAACATCTTCAAAGCCCTTTCTGACGAAACAAGGCTAAGGATACTTAAGCTCCTTGAACATGGTGAGCTTTGTGTATGTGACATAGTTTCAGCCCTTAATATGATTCAGCCAAAGGTATCCTTTCATCTTGGAGTACTGAAAGAGGCAGGATTAATCAAGGACAGGAAACAGGGCAAGTGGATTCTTTACAGGATAGATGACTCTGATATGTTCAAGAGATTCCTTCTCATGTCAGTTTTTGAAAGAATATCATCTGAGATAGTAGCTGATGATAGGAGGAGACTCGAAGAATTTTTAAGGAAAAAGATACCACTCGTAAAGGTTATAGGGATAAAAAATACCAATAGTTGCTGCGGGAGGTGGCGATGATAAAAATTATGTTTCTCTGCACAGGTAATTCCTGTCGTTCTCAGATGGCAGAAGGTTTTGCAAGGCATTATGGAAGAGGTTTTATAGAGCCATATAGTGCAGGGCTTTTGGCTTCAAGGGTTCACCCAAGGGCTATTAAGGTCATGATGGAGGTCGGGATTGATATATCAGGGCAGACCTCAAAGGAGATAGATACGGATCTCTTAAACCAGATGGATGTAATAATTACCCTCTGCGGTCATGCCGAGGCATCATGCCCTTTAACTCCACCTCATATAAGGAGGCTTCATTGGCCAATTGATGATCCTGTCGGAAGGACTGGCACAGAGGAAGAGATAATGAATGCCTTTAGAAGGGCGAGGGACGAGATAAGAGATAGGATACTGAAATTCTTAGAGGAGATAAAGGAGGCAAATAATGCTCAGAAGATTTCTTGAGAAGCTTCACAACTTCAGGCTGTTGCCTGTATTTGTGATCGTCAGTATGGTCATAGGTATTGCAATCGGCAAGTGGTATGGGATTTCAAATTTTGAACTCACACCGCCTATTGATGCGATCAAATCCATATTTAAAGGGACCTATGAGTTCAGCATACCCAATACCCTTGCCCTCGGTGTCGTGGTTGGCCTATTTATGATGATGTATCCTGCAATGGCAAACATCAAGTTTGAAGACCTGGGGAAAGCAGTCCGTTCTCCAAAACAGCTCTTAATAGTAATGTTTTTCAACTATGCAGTAGCGCCATTCTTCATGCTCTTTCTGGCAAAGATATTTTTGAGCGGTGAGCCGGATCTTTATGTCGGCCTTGTGCTTTACGGTCTTGCGCCCTGTATCGCAATGGTTATAGTATTCACCTATCTTTCCGGAGGCAATGGGCCTCTTGCAATAATCCTTGTTGCTTTAAACTCTATCATCCAGATGATACTCATCCCTGTCTATGCAAAGCTTCTTCTGGGAGAGATCAATTTTGATGTATGGGTAGTTGGCGAGAGCGTACTTTTGTATCTTGGGATTCCCCTTCTTGCAGGAATGCTTACCAGATTTTTAGGTGTGAAGCGATATGGTGAAGAGTGGTTTCATAGACTGAAGTTTTATCTTGACACCATGTCAATCATAGGGCTGCTCTTTACCCTTGTAGTGATGTTTGCATTGAAGGGTGATTTAATACTTGAAAAGCCCTTCTTCATTGTTCAGATGGCAATCCCGATGACACTCTTTTTCTGGAGCATGTTCATAGTGGTATATCTTGTTGGCTGGAAATTAGGGTTAAATTATAAGGATGCCGTTGCTGTGGGCTTTAACTCAACAGGAAGAGACTTTGAGATTGCCATAGCAATTGCAATCACAGCCTTTAATCCCACAGTGGCACTCGCAACTGTCATAGGGCCATTGATTGAAGTTCCTGTGATGCTCGCCCTTGTCTGGCTTGCAAAGACAACAGAGTATAAACTCTTTAAGGGGAGGCAATAGCCATGTATAAGAAGATTCTTTATCCAATCAAGTTTGAGGAATTCTCTCTTGATGTGCTTTCATGTATTCTCAATTTTAAGAAGGTAGGTACAGAGGAGATAGTTCTGCTTCATGTCATAGATGTTGCAAAACTTCCAATGGATAAATACCAGGGATACCATCCTGAGGATGTGGCGAGACTGACAGAGGTAGCACGCTTGAAAATGGATGAAGCAGCACCGATTATTGAAGAGGCTGGCATCAGGGCAAAGAAGAGGATTGAGGTCGGCATACCCTATAGAGAAATACTGAGAGTTGCCGAAGAAGAGAAGGTATCCCTTATTGTATCGGGAAGGCAGAAGAAAGGCGTTCTTGGTGAGATATTCATTGGCTCAAATACTGATAAGATCATTCGTTATGGTGACATCCCTGTATATATACCGAAATATCCTGCAATATTTGGTGCAGATAGAGAGGCTTGCAAAAGGTTCTGCGAGAGGTTCTTTAGCAGGGTTCTCTATCCAACTGATTGGTCAGACTGTGCAACAGAGGCCTTGAGGTATCTTAAGGCCCTTAAGGATGCTGGCGTGGAAGAGGTCATTGTCGTCCATGTGATGGATGAGAAGGCGATGAAATTACAGACAGCAGAGAAATTCCAGGAGTTTGAAAGGATAGATAGAGAGAAGTTAGAAAAGGTCAAAACCGAGCTTACGGAGAAGGGCTTCAGGGTCAGAACCCGCCTCCATGTGGGAAAACCTGGCCCTGACCTGATCAGGATTGCGAAGGAAGAGGATGTATCCCTTATCGTGATGGGTTCTCATGGAAAGGGATATGTTGAGGGCATTCTCTGGGGCTCTGTCTCAAGGAATGTGATTGAATATAGTGATAGACCTGTGCTCCTTATAAAGAGTGCAGAGTGCATTGAAAGGAGGTAAGGCCATGAAGATTGAGATCTATGACCCGGCAATGTGCTGTTCATCAGGACTCTGTGGACCAAGTATTGACCCCGTGCTCGTCAAAGTGAACGATGCTGTGCTGGCATTGAAGAAACAGGGAGTTGAGGTTGAGAGGTTCAATCTTGCCCAGCAGCCAAAGGCTTTTATCAATAACCCGAAGATAAAGCAACTTTTAACAAAGAATGGTAAGAAGATACTGCCAGTTATTCTGGTCAATGGAGAGCTATTTAAGACGGGTGAGTATCCCTCTTATGAAGAATTATGCCAGGCGCTGGGGATAGAACCCTTGAAGGCAAAGCCTATCTCATTAAAGATTGGTTAATTTGAGGAGGTTAAAGATGTTGGAGATAACCGATTAGCAGTAAAACAATTTGCCCAAAGTTCGTTAAAGATAGACTATAAAATGAAGGTGAAAAGATGCGAAAAAAAGAAGAAATAAAGAAAGTTGTAAGAAAGGGATATGCCAAAATCGCTACACAAAAGAGTTCTTGCTGTGCTCCTGTACAATCATGTTGTGGAACTGGCAATCTTGCTAAAGAGATTAGCATGAAAATTGGATATTCAGAAGAAGAACTCAAGGCTGTTCCTGAAGGAGCAAATTTAGGCCTGGGATGTGGAAATCCTATCGCCCTTGCATCTCTAAAGGATGGAGAAGTAGTACTTGATCTGGGCTCAGGAGCTGGTTTTGATTGCTTCCTTGCAGCCCAGAAAGTTGGAAAGAAAGGAAAAGTTATAGGTGTAGATATGACACCAGAGATGATTGAAAAGGCAAGAGAAAACGCCAAAAAGGGTCGATATGAAAATGTAGAATTCAGGCTTGGAGAGATTGAGAATCTGCCTGTAGTTGACAATTCGGTTGATATAGTTATCTCAAATTGCGTAATCAACCTTTCACCGGACAAAAGAAGGGTTTTTGCCGAGGCATTTAGGGTATTGAAACCAGGTGGAAGGTTAATGATATCTGACATCGTATTATTGAGGGAACTTCCTGATTTTATTAAGAACTCTATCGAGGCATACATTGGTTGTCTTTCTGGAGCGATAATGAAAGATGAATACATAAAAATCATAAATGAGGCAGGATTTCAGGCTGTTAGTGTAATTGATGAAACACACTTCCCTATCGAGTATATGGCTAATGATCCAACAGCAAAGGCATTTGTGGAGAATATGAAAATACCACCTGAAAAGATAAGTGAGATTGCAAATATGGTTATAAGCATAAAAGTCTCGGGAGTTAAACCAAATGAGCCATCTTAATACAGGACTTCGGGCAACTCTTCGCAATCTTTTGGATCGCATGGTGCTAACTCGTACAACAGTGGACATATGGCTACGCTTCGCTCCTTTCAAATGCCAGGTTCGCATAGCATTTCGTATGTCCGCAACGGAAAGGAAATTATATGACGAGATATATCTTCTTCTCAGGTAAAGGCGGCGTTGGCAAGACCACAATGGCTTCAGCCACGGCCATCCATATGCATAGAAAGGGGGTGATTCAGTGAAAGTTCAAATCTATGACCCGGCAATGTGCTGTTCATCAGGACTCTGTGGACCGAGTGTTGACCCTGTGCTCGTCAAAGTGAACGATGCTGTGCTGGCATTGAAGAAACAGGGAGTTGAGGTTGAGAGGTTTAACCTTGCCCAGCAGCCAAAGGCTTTTATCAATAACCCGAAGATAAAGCAACTTTTAACAAAGAATGGTAAGAAGATACTGCCAGTTATTCTGGTCAATGGAGAGCTATTTAAGACGGGTGAGTATCCCTCTTATGAAGAATTATGCCAGGCGCTGGGGATAGAACCCTTGAAGGCAAAGCCTATCTCATTAAAGATTGGTTAATTT
>JBBIPQ010000091.1:0-7236 GCA_037442785.1 Nitrospirota bacterium | reverse complement strand
GAATCTTTCCCTCAGGGTCTCTGTTAAATGGATGCCCTCAATGGCGGGCAGGTTCGGGGATATCAGGACTTCTCCCTTATTATGATTAATAAGGCCAGCAACTCCTATACCTATCCCTGTAACATCCCTGTTAATAAGCTTTTCAATAGAATCAAGAAGCGATTCCAGAACCCTATCTCCAGAAGGGTGCTTGACCTTCTTGATCACCTTCCCTTCCTCAGAGATCAGGGCAGTCCTAATATTTGTCCCGCCAATATCTATGCCAATAGAATAATTGCTCATTAATTCATGAACTGGAATGACAAGAGATTCTTTATTATAACATAATACGAGAAGGCCATGAATAATAAAGCTCAAGAAAAATAAAAAGGCATAAAAAATGCATGGAGAAGGATCTCAGAGTTCAAGAAGGATAGGGGTTCACACATCTATAGCTGGAGGTATCCACCTCAGTTTAGAGAGGGCAAGGAAACTTGGTTGTAACACAATGCAGATCTTTTCTCACAATCCCAGGTCATGGCTCGTGAGGAAGATAACAGAAGAGGAGATCCAGGAGTTTAAAAGGCTGCGGTATCTTTATGATATCTTTCCTGTTTATATCCATACATCGTATCTGATAAATCTGGCATCCCATAGTAAGCCCGTAGCTGAGAAATCTGCGGAATTGTTATCTATAGAGATAAAAATCGCTGAAGTGCTGGGGGCTGAATATGTTGTGCTTCACCCAGGCAGTGCTTCTGACTCTGAGCAGGCAGGCATGGAGAGGATCATAAGAAGATTGAGGGTGGTTCTGAAGGAGAAAGGCAGGACAAAAATTCTTCTTGAAAACACAGCTGGCGAAAGGGGGGACCTCACATCAAGGGTATCACAACTTGCACATATTATACGAAATGTTGATAGTGACATGATAGGTGGTATCTGTATCGATACCTGTCATGCCTTTCAGGCGGGTTATGATATATCAAATAAGGATGGGGTTACAGGATTGATGGATGAGATAAAAAGAGAGGTAGGTATGGAAGGGCTTAAGCTCCTTCACATAAATGATTCAAAAAGGACATTGGGATGCTGTGTTGACAGGCATGAACATATCGGCATTGGGCATATCGGCATGAATGGATTCAGGACACTGCTTTGTGACCCTATGGTGGTGAATGTTCCTATAATACTTGAGACTCCAAAGACGACTGAAGATGATGATATTAGAAACCTGAAGGTTGTAAAAGGCTTAATGGATTTGACTTAATATGTTCCCATGGGTTAATTTTTAATATGATTGAATATCTCCCAAGGATTGCCCTTGTCGTAACTGTTTTTATCTTAACCTTTCTTATTAATCTGCCCTTTGGGTATTACCGGAAAAGGGCAAAAAGATTCTCTTTCAGGTGGTTCCTATATATACATCTACCAATACCTGTCATTGTTGCAATAAGGCTTCTTTCAAACCTTGATCTTCGATACATCCCGCTCTTTGTCGCTGCTGCCATAACAGGGCAGTTCCTTGGTGGCAAGCTGGATATTTAGATGCTTCAGGCCTTTCTCATTGAACCAAAAAGGATAGAGTTAAGAGAGGTTGAAACACCTCATCCAAAAAAAGGAGAGGTCTTAGTAAAGGTCTATTCTGCCCTTACCTGTGGTACTGACCTGAAGGCCTATTTGAGAGGGCATCCAATGATACCAATGCCAGGTCCATTCGGTCATGAATTTGCAGGGATAATTATCGAGAAGGGTAAAGAGGTAAGGGGCTTTAAAGAAGGTGAAGAGGTCATGGCGGTTCATAGTGCTCCCTGTATGCGATGCTTTTACTGCAGAAAGGGGCTTTACAATCTCTGCAATTATATCATGGATACGAAGGTCCTAGGTGCATTCTCAGAATACATGCTTTTGCCTTCCCATATAGTTAAGAGAAATCTGTATCACAAGCCTGAGGAACTCAGTTTTGAGGAGGCAGCCTTTCTTGAACCCCTTTCGTGCGTTGTTCACGGACTAAGATCACTTAAGTTGAGGAAAACCGATTTAGTGCTGATAATAGGTGCTGGACCTATCGGCTTGCTCCACTTATTGTTATTAAAGCAAAGAGGATCTCATGTGGCTATCACAGCAAGGAGGAAGGAAAGACTCGAGATGGCAAAACAACTTGGTGCTGACCTGGTAATTGATGCAGCCGATCTTGAGATGACCCTCAGAGATTTTACAGAGGGTCTCGGATTTGATGTTGTTATTGAATGTACTGGGCAATTAGAAGTCTGGATGGCTTCAATAAACTATGTGAGACGTGGTGGGATGGTAATCCTTTTTGGAGGAGTAAAATCCGGCACCAAGGTATGCTTCGATACCCATCGACTTCACTATGATGAGATCAATATAAAAGGTGTCTTTCATTTTACCCCTGATGATGTGAGAAAGGCAGCAGAAATCCTCAGAGATATTAAAGTTTCCCAACTTATAACAGCCAGGTTTCCCCTTTCAGAGATAACATCCGCCTTTGAGAGACTCTCAAGGGGTGAAGGATTAAAATACGCAATTATTCCTTAAGGCCCCAGAATAGACATATTCAAAATACGGATATTCCACCACTGTTGTCCAAAATAAAGTTACGGAGTCATTTTAATGGGCATAAGACCTCAAAAACACAAAAGAAAGCGACGGGATTTTATTAAGGTAAAAAGATGCGGTGTGGTCCATAGTCCATGGACCATGGACTGTCGACTATTGACTAAATGGTGTCGCCTTTTGTGTTTTCTCGGTCTCATGCCCATTTAACATTTATCTTGGACAGATGTGATATTCCACAAATACCAAACAGGGATTTCACAGGGAAAAAGCATATAAAACAACGACTTAAGTAAAGAATAATTTTTTACTTGACAAGCACAATATATTGTGGTTTAATGAACAATAAAAGACAAAAACATACTAAAAACAGGGGTATAAGGAGGTCTTATGAATTTAGCGGGTTCTATTAATCTTACATCAAATGCCCTGAAGGTCCTTGAAAAAAGGTATCTGAAGAAGAACGAAGAAGGAAAGGTTGTTGAGACCCCGGAGGAACTTTTCAGGAGGGTAGCGAGGCATGTGGCGAAGGCAGATTCCCTTTATGGATTGCCCGAGAGTGAGATTATCAAGACCGAAGAGGAATTCTATGAAATGATGACATCCTTTTATTTTCTTCCGAACAGCCCTACCCTTATGAATGCAGGGAGGAGGCTTGGGCAATTGAGCGCCTGTTTTGTCCTTCCTGTGGAGGATTCAATGGAGTCTATCTTTGATGCTGTCAAAAACGCAGCCATAATCCACAAGTCAGGGGGTGGTACAGGATTTAGCTTCTCCAGGCTCAGGCCGAGTGGTGATGTTGTGGGCTCCACAAAGGGTGTCTCATCAGGACCTGTATCATTCATGACTGTTTTTGATGCAGCTACCGAGGCTGTTAAACAGGGAGGAACAAGACGCGGGGCAAACATGGGTATGCTGAGGGTGGATCATCCCGACATCATAGATTTTATCAGATGTAAGGATGAAAATAACAAGTTTAACAACTTTAACATATCTGTTGGTCTTACCTCTGAGTTTATGAATGCCCTGATCGAGGACAGGGAATATGAACTTATAAACCCGAGGAACAGAAAGGCTGTAAGAAAACTGAGGGCAAAGGAGGTCTTTGACCTCATCGTGAATCATGCCTGGAGGAATGGTGAGCCAGGCATAGTATTCCTTGACAGGCTTAATGCAGCCAATCCCACACCAGAACTGGGAGAGATAGAGTCAACCAACCCCTGCGGAGAGCAACCCCTTCTCCCATATGAGTCATGTAATCTTGGCTCTATAAATCTTGCAAGGATGGTTAAAAAGGTCAACAGTTATGGGCCAGGTTTTGAGGTTGATTGGGATAGGCTCAAGGAGACCACATGGAAGGCTGTCCATTTCTTGGACAATGTCATAGATGTAAACAGGTATCCCCTTGCCAGGATCGAGGAGATGACAAAGGCAAATAGAAAGATAGGGCTTGGCGTGATGGGATGGGCAGATATGCTTATTCAACTGGGCATACCTTACAATTCTCAGGAGGCGATCAATTTGGCTGAAAGGATAATGGAGTTCATACAGACAGAGGGAAGGAATGCCTCAATAAGGCTTGCTGAGGAAAGAGGGGTCTTCCCGAAATACAGGGGCAGCATCTATGATGGAAGGTTTCCTGTAAGAAATGCCACCATAACGACCATTGCCCCTACAGGGACCCTCTCTATAATAGCTGGCTGTTCTTCAGGAATAGAGCCGCTATTTGCAGTATCCTATGTGAGAAATGTAATGGAGGGAACGAAGCTTGTTGAGGTGAATCCCTATTTTGAGAGGGCTGCAAGGGAAAGGGGTTTCTGGAGCAGGGAACTCATGGAAAGGATAGCTGATTCTGGGACTATCAGGGATTTTAAAGAAATACCTCAGGACCTGAAGGCCATATTCTTAACAGCCCATGATATAACACCCTCAGATCATATCAGGATGCAGGCTGCGTTTCAGAAATATGTGGACAATGCTGTCTCAAAGACTGTAAATTTCCCTCACGATGCGACGCCAGATGATGTCAGAGAGGCCTATCTCCTTGCCTATAAACTCGGATGCAAAGGGGTAACTGTTTACAGGGATGGTTCGAGGGAGGAACAGGTCCTTTCAACGGGAAAAACAAAAAAATTGACGTCTTCCAGTCAGGAACAGGGTGATACCAACCAGATGGGCAAGATTGTTCCTCGCAAGAGACCGGATGTTATAAGAGGTTCAACAAGGCTCATCAGGACAGGATGCGGAAATATCTATGTGACTATAAATGAGGACGAGAAGGGTCATCTCTTTGAGCTATTCACATCAATGGGTAAGGCTGGAGGCTGTGCAGCAAGTCAGGCAGAGGCGATTGGCAGGCTTGTATCTCTTGCCTTCAGATCGAATATCGATCCCGCTGAGGTTGTTAAACAGCTTAAGGGCATATCCTGTCATCAACAGGCCTGGAGTAATGGAGGAAAGATCCTTTCCTGCTCTGACGCTATAGCAAAGGCTATTGAAAAATATAATCAAAGGGCAGAGAAGGGTGGAAACGGACATAAGGACACCGGAAATCCCGTGATGTTGATTGGTGCATGCCCTGAATGCGGAGGAAGCGTGGAGCACGAGGGAGGATGCGTGGTCTGTCATAACTGTGGATTTACAAAGTGCGGATAGAGTAATTTGGAGATGCTATGAGTAACAATAATGGTGGGAATAGGTTCAAACGACCCTCATGGGATGAATATTTCATTGAGATAGCAAAGGTTGTATCTTCTCGCTCAACGTGCCTGAGGAGGAGATATGGCGCAGTGATTGTGAAGGATAATGTGATCATAAGCACAGGTTACAATGGCTCTCCAAGAGGCTCTGTGAACTGCGTTGACAGGGGAAGCTGCCGGAGAAAGGAACTAAATGTGCCTGCTGGAGAGAGGTATGAGCTATGCGAGGCAGTCCATGCAGAGCAGAACGCAGTCATTAATGGCTCACCTGAGAGGATGAAGGAGGCAACCATATACATAGCCGGCTTTGAAGAAGATGACTCCTTTGCAGACGGCAAGCCATGCTTACTATGCAGACGCATGATCCAGAACGCCATGATAAAAGAGGTCGTCTATCTCCAAAAAGACGGCAGCATCGTTAAGGTAAGGGATGTGAGGGAGTTGGAATCGCTCTGTGGAGTTTGAAGATTATTCTAAAGGATTTGAGGTTTCAGAATCTAAAGGTTAAAATTCGCAACCAAGATAAATCTCTGCTGAGGGGACAGACGGATGGCCATTTCAGGCAGGGAGGCTTCGAGGAAATTTAGAGCAAATAAGAATGGGGTGCCTCCTGTAGAGGGATAGGAGATCTTATGATGGAGATAATATTTTTAGTCACGGGTCTGGTAATAGGTGGGATAACAACATGGTTTGTTGTCAGATCACGTCTGCACAGTGAATATTCTCAAAAGATTTCACAGGCTCAGTTCGATTATTCAAGACAGATTGCTGATATTGAGGTAAGGGCAAAAAGCGCAGAGGCTATTGTTAATGAACTCAGGCAGCAGGTCCAGCAAAGAGAATCAGACATTATCCAGATTAGAAATGAACTCGATACCGAGAGGCAGAAGAGGATAGAGGTCTCAACAAGACTGGATGAGGCGCAGAAGAGGCTTGAGGATTCGTACAAAAACCTTGAGGAGCAAAAGGCTCTTATTGAGGTGATGAAGACCGAGTTGTCAGACACATTCAAGGCACATGCTTCAGCAGCATTAAGGAGCAGCAATGAGGATTTTCTCAAACTTGCGTCCGAGCACTTAGGAAAGATACTGGCAGAGACAAAGGGCAAGCTTGGCGAGCATAAGGAATCCTTGGATGGAACTATAAAACCCCTTCAGGAGATGCTCAAGAGATATGAGGAACAAATCCAGCAGATAGAGAAACAAAGGCATGAGAGTTTTGGGAGTCTTACGCAGCAGATTCGGACGCTTTCAGCTATGCAGGAACAACTCCAGAAGGAGACGAGCAATCTTGTGACTGTCCTCAGAAGGCCAAAGGTGAGTGGCTCATGGGGCGAGATAGGTCTGAGAAGGGTTGTCGAGCTGGCTGGGATGACAGCATACTGCGATTTCTATGAACAGGAATCTGTTTCTACCGATTCAGGTAGATTGAGGCCTGATATGATTGTGCGACTTCCAAACGGCAGGGAGATTGTTGTGGATGCAAAGGCTCCTGTTGATGCATACCTTAATGCAGTATCTGCACCAACCGAAGAAGAAAGAAAAAAGGCAATAGCTAATTATATTTCCCAGATCAGAAATCATATGACCACCTTGAGTTCAAAGGCATACTGGGATCAGTTTAAACAGTCTCCAGAGATCGTTGTGATGTATCTTCCAGGAGAATCCTTTTTCAGCGCTGCCCTGGAGTATGACCATAGACTGATAGAGGATGGTAGTTCAAAGAGGGTCATAATATCTACTCCAACCACATTTATAGCCCTTTTGAAGGCAATAGCATACGGATGGCAACAGGAACAGGTTGCAAAGAGCGCACAGGAGATAAGCAATCTTGGCAAGGAATTATACGATAGATTTTCCGTTGTTCTTGAGCATTTCTCAAAGACAGGAATGGCGATAAGGAAGGCTGTTGAGTCATATAATGAAGGCGTACGATCTATGGAATCGCGGCTTATTCCCTCTATAAGAAAGTTCAAGGATCTTGG
>JBBIPQ010000090.1:0-7246 GCA_037442785.1 Nitrospirota bacterium | reverse complement strand
ATGAGGCCATCTGGCCTTTTAGGTCAGAGGAGGGAAGAGAAGGTATGATCACCTTTAAGGGATCAATTGTGATAGCCCTCTGGTTCTCATTATTGTTTCTTCCATTCAAAGGTCCCCTTGCAGCCTTTATACTTTTTCTTTCAATCATCGGATTAATCAATTTATTCAGCTCATTGAAAAGGGTTAGGCCATCAATGGAGGGATTGAAAAAGATCAATATCCCTTTTCACTATAAGCGATATTCAGCGGTAGTCTTAACCCTTTTTATTCTTTTCTTTCCCTTTATTATGAAGGATTACTATGTGGATGTTGCAATTCTTGCTGGCATATACATTATACTTGCCCTTGGTTTGAATGTTGTCGTGGGTTTTTGCGGGCTACTGAACCTTGGCTTTGTTGCCTTTTATGCCATAGGCGCTTACACCTACGCACTCTTGAACGTAAAATTGGGTCTTGGTTTCTGGCAATCCCTTCCGATCTGCCTGTTTACATCAACCCTTTCAGGGTTTATACTTGCCATTCCGGCACTGAGGCTCAGGGGAGACTATCTTGCTATTGTTACCCTTGGGTTTGGTGAGATAACCCGATTGGTCCTTAACAACTGGGATACCCTGACAGGAGGTCCAAATGGGATAACAGGGATAGATCCTCCCCTGCTATTTGGTTTTACCCTTGGCATGCTAAATAGATACTACTATCTAATCCTTCTAATGGTGATAATATGCTATCTTGTTATCAGGAGGGTCAGGGATTCTAAGATAGGGAGGGCATGGATCGCTATAAGGGAGGATGAGATAGGTGCTGCTGCTATGGGAGTCAATGTGACTATGTATAAGCTCTATGCCTTTTCCTTTGGTGCCTTCTGGGCGGGACTTGGGGGTGCCATATTTTCTGCGAAGATGCAGTTTGTCTCTCCAGAGAGCTTTACATTCCTTGAGTCTGTTCTTATCCTTTGCATGGTTATACTTGGTGGACTGGGAAGCATCAGAGGTGTAATAGCAGGCGCGATCATACTCGTAGTCCTTCCAGAGGTGCTAAGGGGTGTACAGACTTACAGGATGCTTGCCCTTGGTTCAGCCCTCATATTGATGATGATCTTTCGACCCCATGGACTGTTCAGTGGCATGAGGAAAGAAAGGCATGAGTTATATTCTTGAGGTTAAGGAACTGTCTAAACACTTTGGAGGCCTCAGGGCATTAGAGGCAGTGAGTTTCAAGGTAAAAGAGGGATCTATAGTAAGTGTTATAGGGCCAAATGGGGCTGGAAAGACCACCCTCTTTAACTGTCTTACTGGCATGACAATGCCCACAGGCGGACACATTTATCTCAATGAGAAGGAAATAACAGGGCTACCATCTCACGAGATAGTGACCTATGGCATTGCCAGGACATTTCAGAATATCAGACTATTCAAGGAGATGATGGTTCTGGAAAATGTGCTGGTGGGGGCCCATATCCATATCAAGACAGGACTCCTTCAAGCTATCATAAGAGGAAGAGGATTCAAATATATGGAGCAGGAGGCAGTGGACACAGCAATGGAGTATTTAGGCCTTGTAGGGCTTGAAGAAAGGGCATTTGATCAAGCCTTTAATCTTTCCTATGGAGACCAGAAGAGGCTTGAGATCGCCAGGGCACTCGCTACAAAACCCTCCATACTCCTTCTGGATGAACCAACTGCAGGCATGAATCCACAGGAGACTTCAACTATTATGGAATTGATCCTTAGATTGCAAAGGCTTGGTAAGACGATTCTCCTTATCGAACATGATATGAGGGTGGTGATGAGTATATCCGAGACTGTAATCGTTCTCGATCATGGTGTGAAGATTGCGGAGGGAATGCCTGATGAGATAAAAAGGGATCCCCTCGTGATTGAGGCATACCTTGGTAAAGGAGGTCATGCTCAGGCTTAATAACATTCATACATCTTATGGACCTATAGAGGCCCTTAAAGGGATAGATATAGAGGTCAAAAAGGGTGAGATTGTTTCTCTTATCGGTAGTAATGGAGCGGGTAAGACTACAACCCTTATGACCATATCTGGCGTGCTTAAGCCAGGTAAAGGTGAAATCTATCTGAATGGTAAGAAAATAAGTGGATTGAAGCCACACCAGATAGTGAGCCTCGGGATAGGCCATGTCCCTGAAGGGAGGCGGATATTCCCCTGGCTCACTGTAAGAGAAAATCTCGAGATGGGAGCCTATTCAAGAAGTTCAGGCCTTGTATTCAGGGGAGCTTCCTTTCTTAAACAGATCAACAGAGTCTATGACATGTTTCCTGTTTTAAAGGAAAGGGAGAGACAATTAGCTGGCACATTGAGCGGTGGAGAGCAACAGATGCTTGCCATTGGTAGAGCCCTCATGTCCGAACCTCAATTATTACTCTTGGATGAACCATCTCTGGGTCTTTCACCTATTATGGTGAGCAAGATATTCAAGATCATTAAGGAGATAAATGAAGGAGGTGTGACTATCCTCCTGGTTGAACAGAATGCGCAGGTTGCATTGAGCCTTTCAGAGAGATCCTATGTCCTCGAAAATGGAAGAATAAAGATTACTGGAAGGGGGAAGGACCTTCTGGATAATGAGGGGATCAAAAAAGCCTATCTCGGAGGATAGTTTTGGAGGTGAAATGAGTCAGGTTTCTAATGCATTACCGGAGTTGAGGCTTTTACCGTGCCTGTCAGGTTTGAAGGATGATGACCTTGATGTTATCGGGAGGATGGCAAGGTTAAGGGTCTGTAAGAAAAACGAGGTGATATTTGAAGAGGGAGAGAGGGCAAGGTTCTTTTTTATAGTAATTACAGGCTCTGTGAAGCTTTACAAGACATCCCCTCAGGGCAAGGAACTTCTGATACGGGTTATGAGGCAGGGTGATTATTTCTGCTGCGCTCCTCTTTATTGCGGGACATACCCTGTCAATGCTATTACTATGGATGAATCAACCCTTATAGTGATACCTGCTGATGAATTCAAGGAATTGATAGGAGGTAGTGTAAGCAGTGTTGGTTTAAAGATCATATCAAGCCTTTGCTCAAGGGTAAGATACCTATCAGACCTTGTTGAGAATATCACCTTCAAGGATGTGGAGGAGAGGATCATCCTCAGTTTGCTTAAACTCGCAGAGGAGAAGGAGACCGACGAGAGTGTAGTAAACTTAACAATCACACACCAGGAACTTGCCTCAATGACAGGTACAGTCAGGGAGGTTGTCTCAAGAACCATGTCGAGGTTAAGGAAGGAAGGTATTATAGTTGAAAGCACTGTTAAGGGGATGAGGGTCAATAAGGCGAAGCTGTTAACCTTGTTATCATGAGGGACAAAAAGGATAGAGGATAACCGTGGTTATGGAAAGGATTAAAGAATCTATAATCCTCATCTCCGCTTTCCTGATAACTGTTTCTGTACCTCATAGTCTCCAGGCAGCAACTATCGACAGGATACTTGCCACAGTCAATGATGAATTTATTACCCTCTCGGATTACAGGCTATATCTCAAGAGAGAAGGCTATTCACTCCAGGAAGGTGTGGATGAGGCAATACTGAAGAAAATGATAGAGGAAAGGCTTATCCTTAAAGAGGCAAGGAGCAGAGGAATCACAGCATCTGATGCAGAGATAGAAGATATGATAAATGAGATAAGCAAAGAGAGAGGAATGTCAAGAGACGAGATAATAGAGATGTTAAAGGGAGAGGAAAAGGATTATAGAAGCATCCTCAGGGATAAGATCCTGTCAATGAAGCTCATCATGGAAGAGGTGGATTCAAAGGTAGTAGTGGATGATAGGGAGTTGGAGCAGTTTTACAAAAAAAACAGGGAACACTACAGGATAGAGCCTGAGAGGGTGGAGATTGAAACGCTCTTTATGGCACTCCCACCTGAGGCATCGGTAACAGAATTGACAGACCTTAAACTCAAGGCACTGAAGTTGGTAAAGATGTTAAGGGAGGGAAGTGATTTTGAAGGGGCTGCGAGGATATATGGAGAATTCAGTAGACCTGGCAGCTTTGAGAAAGGTGCCCTTCTAAATCCCCTCAATGACATAGCCTTTACCCTTAAAGAGGGCGATATCAGTAATCCAGTATGGACCGATACCGGTGTTTATATAATAAAGGTCATTAAAAGGTTAGAGGCAAAGTACAAACCTATAAGTGATGTGAGGAGTCAGATATACAGGATCCTCTATGAAAACCGTAAGGCAGAATTGTTGAATGAATGGTTAAAAAGATTGTGGGGAGGTGCATATATTAGTTTGAAGGAATGACATGAGACATTGCTGACACAGATAGTGACAGAGATGTCCCAATATATAGTGAGGTAGTTTTTAATAGGAAGAATACATTCCATAGTGAAGCTACTGCTCTAATTACTGATTTTTTGGCATGAACTTTGCTTTCTATAGAAATAAAAGCCTAAACTCAGAAATTTAAGTTGACATTGGTAGGTGGTCTTGAATAATATTGATACCATGAAAATCGTTTCGGTTGCCCTTTTAATGGTGCTGGGCTTATCAACCCTTTTCTCAATCGTGGTGATTCAGGATGATCGCCCGGAACAGGAATCATTTTTTACGCTAAATGTCTGTCATACCCATAGCAGCAGTGTCTTAAATAACCTCGAGATGCCCTTTATATACGAATGTCCCTGTAAAGATATAGTTATAGCCTTTGCAGGGTTCAATGAGATTTCTGATATACCCTTTAAACTTCCCGTAATATCTATTCAGAAGGATTTCCCTCCAGAGGTTTAAAGACCTCTCTATAATTTTCACCTTTTCATCGGTCAGTACAGATGTTGTCTGTATTGGCTTAACCTCCCCGTATAAACTGGCTCTGCTTCAGGGGTATCGTTGATACTCCTGAGCAGGCCCTTTTTAGGAAAGATAAAGAAAGATTAAGGAGGAATTTAATGCATATCTCAATGAGGCGATTATTTACTGCATGCTGCATTCTTACTATTATCTTCTTATTACCCATTTACCCATTCACCTATTCTCCCCTTCACCACTTAAGAGATGCCTCTGCCGAAGGCCTTCTGCTTGAGGAGATCGAGGTTAAGGCAAAAAAGGAGACAGGTGTTGAGACTCTTGAAGTCAGGGAAGTGAGGGAGACGGATGCAAAGGATACTGGTGAGGCCCTTCAGGTGATAGATGGACTCTCAAAGGTCAGGAAGGGTGGTATTGCCAATGATATAGTCCTGAGAGGTTTTCAGAGGGATAACATAAATGTGCTCGTTGATGGAGTGAGGATCTATGGTGCCTGCCCAAACAGGATGGATCCACCTTCATTTCATTTAGACTTTGCAGAGGTTGACAGGATTGAGGTCTTGAAGGGACCCTTTGACGTAAAGAATCAGGGAAGCATGGCAGGCCTTGTTGATATAAAGACAAAGTCAGCAAAGAAGGGCCTTCATGGAGAGGTCAATCTTAATTACGGCTCCTTTGATAGCATGAATTCTTCCATTACAGCCTCTTACGGCGCTGAAGATGCTGATATCCTCTTTGGGCTTGCCTATAAATATTCAAAACCCTATGAAGATGGTGATGGTATAAGGTTTACTGAGATTTATCCACTTACATCTCCAAACAGATACAGGGATTCTGAAAAGGATGGCAGTGCCTATAACATAAAGACAGGCTGGACAAAGATAGACTTCAGCCCTTTAAAAGATCATCGCCTTGAGCTTTCCTTCACGAGGCAGGAGGCTGATGATGTCCTTTATCCATACCTTCTCATGGATGCCAATTATGATGACACAAGCAGGCTCAATCTCATCTATAAGATAGATGTTGGCGGTATCTTGAAGGGCATTAAACTCCAAGCATACTGGAATAAGGTCAAGCATGACATGACTGATGAAAAGAGGTGTAGCTCCACCATGGATCCGTCAATGTGTAATGATGACCTTCCAAGGCCTTATAGTATGAGGACCTATGCAGAGACAGAGACAATTGGTGGAAAGATAGAGGGAGAGTTGAGTTTCTTTGGAGAGACGAATATCGGGGTAGATTACTATCTCAGAAACTGGGACAATGTGACTACAATGGCCATGAAGTCAGGGATGATGTACATGTATTCTGACCAGGCCTCTGTGCCTGATGTGGACACAAAAAATATTGGCCTTTATATAGAACAGAAGAATAGGATTACTGATAAACTCGGTCTCACCGCTGGCCTCAGGCTTGACAGCACCAAAACAGAGGCAGGCATAGACAGGACTGATCTTTACAACCTCTATTATCCTGAATCGAGGACATCGAAGACAGATACATACCTGAGCGGAAACATACAGGCCAACTATGAGATTACAAAGTCCCTCAGTCTCTTTGCTGGTCTCGGACACGGCGTAAGGGTGCCGGATCCGATGGAGAGATACTTTGCCCTCAAGAAGATGGGCAACATGATGAAGCCTGACTGGGTTGGTAATCCAGGACTTAAGCCAACAAAGAACAACGAGGCAGACCTTGGCCTTAAGTATTCTATTGGTAATGCCCTTCTGAAGCTGAACCTCTTTTACAGCGACCTTGAGGATTTTGTAGTTGTGAGGGATATATTCAATGGAACAAGATATGCGAAAACCTACAGAAACATAGATGCCACCATGTATGGTGGAGAGGCCTCAGCAAGGGTAAGCCTTCCTTCTGACCTTTATCTAACAGCAGGTCTTTCGTATACGAGGGGTAAAAATGATACAGAAAATACAAACCTTCCGGAGATACCACCGTTAAAGGGTAGGCTTTCTTTAAGATATGACAACAACACCTATTTTGGAGAGGTTGAGGGAGTTTTTGCTTCAACACAGGATAAGACAGATTCGTTACTTAATGAAAAAGAGACATCGGGCTGGGCAATAGCAAACCTCAAGATAGGCTATAACTATAAGAGATTCAAATTCTTTGCAGGTGTAAGAAATCTCTTTGATAAAAAGTACTCTGAGCATCTCTCCTACTCAAGGGATCCCTTTGCATCAGGCATAAGGGTTCCTGAGCCTGGAAGGACACTTTATGCAAATCTTCAGTATGTATTTTAGTAAGGGAGGAGGCTATTGATGATGGTATATATACTGTACCCCTCTAGGCATGGACACAATCAATGTGTAGGCTGGGTAGACATGCCGAAGTTGTAGAGGTTAAACTCTGCATAAGCAGGGATAACCTTTAAACTGGAGGTAAAAGGGATATGAAGCAAAGGAAATGGACAGCGGAAGAGAAACTGGCAATAGTCCTTGAGGGGCTAAAGGAA
>JBBIPQ010000089.1:0-7268 GCA_037442785.1 Nitrospirota bacterium | reverse complement strand
TATCTTTATCATTATAGCCCTGTGGCACATATATAATTCTATCTTCAGTCCCAATATATTCCCGATCGATTCTGTCATATTTACAGGGTATATCTCAAAGGAAAGGATGATGATGGAACATCCCCTCGAACTCGCCAGGATAGAGGGGAGAGAGGTGGAAGATGTCCTGAGTGAGTGCAGGGAATTAGAACACAAGGTGTTGGAAGAGCTTTAAAAATTGTTTTATAATACTTTATGGAGGGGAAAAGAGGGGGGTTACAGAGAAGAATAACCCTGGCTGTTATGCTGGGGATGTCTGTCATATTGCTTAGTTTTGGTATCGTCAGTTATTACATTGTCCAGGAGAATATACAGGATTCCCTTAATAAAAAGATCGCTGTAGGCCGCTTAATAAAGAGTCACGTTGACAATCTTATAAGAGAGAATGTCAATCGTCTCTTTGATATATCTCTTTCTGGCAGTATAGATTTTAATGATCAGGATTCCTTGCCTGAAATAAATGCACTAAAAACAGCCTACAGATATTCTATCTTCACTGATGGCATATTCCTTCTCGATAGAAATGGAGATGTGGTACTGAATTATCCTGAAAGGATGAAGTCTATAAATGTTAATCTCATGAGTGTAGAACCCATCAGCAGGATGATATCCTCTGGCAGGCCCCTTATCTCCAACGTATATGTATCAGAACCCGAGAATAAGAAACTCCTCTACATACTTGTGCCCCTGAGAGATAGAAATGGTAATCATGTAGGTGTGGCAGGAGGGGAGATAGACCCTACAAGTCCTGTCCTTTCAAATATCCTCAAACTGACTGACCTCGGGCCTAAGACATTTATTGATGTGATAGATTCAAATGGAATCGTCATAGCATCCTCAATGCCCTCGAGAGTCTTAACCTATTGCGATTACAATAAATTCTTCAGTTCAATCATAAGCAGGAAGAAAGAACAGATAACAATGTGCCATCAATGTCATGATATTGAACGTAAGAAAAAGTCAACAAATGTTGTTGCTTTTGTCCCCTTAGATATGGCACCATGGGGTATCGCAATTCAGGATCCTGAACAAGAGGTCTTCGCTCCTTCCAGGAAGTTAAAGTACACCTTTCTTGTTCTCGGATTCATATTTATATTAACAGCCTTTATCCTGACCTTCGGGATCAGCAGGAGTGTTGTAAATCCTGTAAAAGAATTAATCAGGGCTACAAACAGACTTGCAAAAGGTGATATGTCACGACCCATCCCGGTTAAGGGCAGTGATGAGATCGGCATCTTGAGTAAAAGCTTTGAGATGATGCGCTTAAGCTTGCCGAGTCCCTGGAAAATATAAGGAATCACAATATTGAACTTGAGCACAAAATCATGGAAAGGACGAGGGAGATAAAGGAAAGCAGAAAGATGGTGGAGAACCTTCTAAAAAAGATCATAACAACACAGGAAGAGGAGAGAAGAAGGATAGCAAGAGAGTTGCATGATGATACAATGCAAAACCTTTCAGCAATACTCATGAATATAGATATGTGCATGCTGTATCCTGAGAATATAACAAAAAATAAGATAGAAGGGGTCAGACAGATAGCGGTCCGAACCCTGGACGGGGTTCAGGCCATTATACAGAATCTCAGGCCCACTATACTGGATGATCTTGGTCTTGAGGCAGCTATTAGATGGCTTCTCCATACCCATTTGAGTGAGAAAAACATAAACTTCTTTTTCGATTTCTCCAGTGTTGATGGCATGAGATTTGCTCCAGAGATAGAGACAAACCTCTTCAGGATAGTTCAGGAGGCCGTGATAAATATATCTAAACATGCAAAGGCTGAGAATGTAATTGTAGATATGGATGTGACGGAAGGTAAACTGTCTCTTTTAATAGAAGATGACGGAGAGGGATTTGACATAGAATCGGTCTTACAGAGTACACGCCATTATAGGAGAGACAGCCGGGGCCTTGGTCTGTTGGGGATGAAAGAGAGGGCATCCCTGATAGGTGGAAGGTTGTTAATCTGCACCGAGCATGGGAATGGTACAAGGATTAGCCTTGATGTACCTATTAAGGAGGGGGAAAATGGCAAAGATAAGAGTATTGATAGCGGATGATCATGCCCTTGTTAGAGAGGGAATAGCTGCCTTCTTAAGGTTTAGTGATGAGATAGATGTTGTAGGCGAGGCCTCTGATGGGATTGAGGCCATTGAGAAGGCAAAGAAGTATAAGCCGGATGTGGTATTAATGGATATCGCAATGCCAAAACTCGGGGGCCTGGAAGCAACAGTAGAATTAAAAAAGATATTTCCTGATATAAAGATCCTTGTGCTTACCCAGTACGATGATAGGGAATATATATCGCGTTTTCTCAAGGCAGGCGTATCAGGGTATTTGTTAAAGAGGGCTGTCGGAAGTGACCTTATATCAGCAATTAAGGCAGTAAACAGAGGTGAGATCTATCTTTTTTCATCAATCGCTGCAGAGGTTGTCTCCGGTTATTTGAACAAATTCAAAGAACCATCAGTTGAAGACCCCTATGATAAGCTCACAGACAGAGAAAAACAGGTTCTTAAGCTCCTGGCAGAGGGCTATACCCATAAGGAGATAGCCAGGTTGTTAAATATCAGTGTAAAGACCGTGATTGCTCACAATACAAATATCAACGACAAATTAAACATCCACAACAGGTCTGCCCTCGTGAAGTTTGCGATTCAAAAAGGTATAATAAAATAAATGTCGGACATCTTTATTCCTACCTATAACCGCCTCTCAACTTCAGAGTTGTGGGAAAAGGTGAAGACAGCTGAGGCTATTCTTAAGAAATGTACCCTCTGCCCAAGAAATTGCGAGGTGGATAGGACCGCAGGTGAAAAAGGGGTATGTAAGACCGGCGATAGACCCTTTGTTGCAAGCTGGGGCCCCCATTTCGGAGAAGAAAGACCCCTCGTCGGCAGATTTGGTTCGGGAACGATATTCTTCAGTTTCTGTAACCTCAAGTGCATATTCTGTCAGAACTGGACCATAAGCCATCTCGGGGAAGGTGATGAGGTATCCTTTGAACGCCTCGCAGAGATAATGCTGGAGATTCAGGGCATGGGTTGTCATAATATAAACCTTGTCACACCAACGCATCAGATGCCCATGATCCTTCATTCCCTGGCCATTGCTGCTGAGAAGGGATTAAAAATTCCGATTGTTTATAACTGTGGCGGATATGAATCCCTTGAGGCTATAAGGATACTTGATGGTGTAATTGACATCTACATGCCTGATTTTAAATACTCAGACCCTAATATGGCTATGAAATACTCAAAGGCGAAAGACTATCCTCTTGTTGCAAAGGCCGTGATTAAGGAGATGCACAGACAGGTTGGGGATCTTATAATAGACGATAGGGGCATAGCCTTGAGAGGGCTCCTTGTGAGGCATCTTGTTCTTCCAGGTGGGATCGCAGGAACGGAAGAGATCGTTAGATTCATTGCAGAGGAAATCTCGAAGGACACTTATATAAATATAATGGATCAGTATTATCCCTGTTACAAAGCATTTGAACATCCACCTCTCGATAGGAAGATAACGACAAAGGAGTACGCGGAGGCTATAGATATGGCTTTTAAGGCTGGATTGAGAAGAATCGACGGCATTACCGTATAAACCAGGATTCTAACAAATAATCCTCTTGCCTTTTTGGATATTAACTAATTTGTATTATCAGGGCTCGGGTCAAGTGTATCGCCTTTAGCATTACCCTTGAACCCTAACCCTTGGATCTTTGCGATAATTACTTAGGTGGTATCTCTACAAAGCTCCCGCCAAAGTATGTATAAATAAGTTTCCCCTCATCAACAAGGTCCTTCAGTGCATCCTTTACCTCGTCCCTTGATATTCCAAGCTCTGCAGAGATTGTCTTTTGGATGTCACTTGATTTAAGTTTCTTTTTCCCTGTTGACTTCTCCACTAATTCATAGATCTTCTTTTTTACTTCTTCCTTCTCCATATAGCACCCCTTTCATGAGTTGCGGGGGCGTAAAAAGTGCGCCCCCGCATTATTTTTACCATTTAAATGTTGCTGCAGTCCTGAAGGTCTCCCTCGCTATCATGAAGTCATCAATGTGCTGATGTGTGAATGGAAGTCCCGTAACCTTAAAGAACTTCTCCCACCCGATCCTCTCTATCCATTCTCCAACCCTCTCATGTTTCTTTGCACCTGCTATATAGGCATCAAGGATCTTCTTCACAGCCTGGGTAACCTCAGGCCATCTTGGAGGATTATTTGGTATGAATGGCACAACTAGTTTTGAGAACTTAGGGTTACTCCTCAAATTTCCGACCTTGCCTCCTGCAACTATTGCAACGCCATCAAACTCAGGGTCATGTATCTCCATGGGGGGGCATACTGTAAAACAGTTTCCGCAGTACATACATTTGTCAGGATTTACCTTAACGCTCTTCTTTGCTGGATCAGGGCTTATAGCACCAGTAGGGCAAGCAGCTATTGTAGATGGAATTTCGCACATGTTCTTGACCTTTTCATGGTCTATTACGGGGATCTTTCTGTGAACTGCAACGATTGCTATATCAGAGCAGTGAACAGCGCCACACATGTTTGTGCAACAAGCAACAGCAAGCCTCACCTTATTTGGGGTCTCCTTTGTAGTGAAGTAGTCGGCAAATTCGTCCATGAGTACCTTAACAAGACCAGATGCATCAGTAGCTGCTGAATGACAGTGTATCCAGCCCTGGGTATGGACTACATTGCTTATCCTGCTTCCTATGCCGCCAATCATATAACCCTTATCCTTTAATTCCTTGACAAGGGCATCCACATTCTTTTCCTCAGAGACAAGGAACTCCACATTATTCCTTGTGGTAAACCTGAGATAGCCTCCACAGTACTTCTCTGCTATATCAGCCATCTCCCTGATCGTGTCTGTACTAAGGAGCCTCGGAGAGGCTACCCTAACGGTCCATATCTTATCACCACTATTTGAGACATGAACCATTACTCCTGGAGCAAGAACCTCATGATATTTCCAATTGCCATAATTCTTCTGAATTACGGGTGGCAAAAAATCCTTATAATGGGGTGGTCCTATATCCGTTCTTCTCTGTGGTGCAGCCATTTTAAATCCTCCTTAAAAATTTTATTTTTTAAGTAACTCTGAGTTAGGAACGAGCTCCTCTTCCTTCCAGAAGAAGAATGGGTCTCTCCTTGGTTCCTTAACCTGCTGGGGCATTGGATCCAGACCGATGTATTCAAGAAATTCCCTCATTCCCCTTCTTATTATCAGCTCGCCAATCCTCTCCCTGTTCTTTCCGTACTCATCCCAGTACTCCCACATCTTTCTGATGAGATCCTTTAACTCAGTATAGGGGGGCTCCATCTTCATAAATGGCACTATCACCCATGAGAGGGTTGCACCTATAACAAAAGGTGCCTTACTACCAATGAGTATCGATGCACCTTTCTCACCTGTGGGCTTCAGGGCCTTTGTCATCTTTGCTATACAGTGCATGCATCTGACACAGTCATCATCGTTTATCTTTAATGTCTTTCCATCATAACTCATGCACTTGCTCGGACAGAGGTTCACAATCTCTTCCTGGATATTCATTCCCTTCTTTGCATAATTTGCAACCTCGTCCTGATTTATCTCTATCTTCCCCTTCCATGTCCCAATGATGGAACAGTCAGCTCGGGCTATAGAGGCATTACAGTCAACAGCACAACCAACTGTCTTAAACTTAAACTTATAAGGAAATGCAGGTCTGTGGAGCTCATCCTGGAACTCCTGAGTAAGACTGTAAGTAATATCGAGTGTATCTATATTTGACCATTCACACCTGGCAGGACCAACGCAACAGCTTGGTGTCCTCAAAGCAGAACCAGAGCCGCCAAGGTCCCAACCCCTTGAAGAGTATTCAGCAAAGATGTCCTCAAGGTGCTCTGTTGTGGTTCCCAACAGAACCAAATCACCTGTTGAACCATGGAAGTTAGTCAATCCACTTCCATACTTATCCCAGATGTCACATATTGTTCTCAAGGCTTGAGAGGTGTAAAACAGACCTGCTATCGAATTGATTCTTACGGTGTGAAAATTGGCAACATTTGGAAACTCCTCAGGCAGAGACGAATATCTTCCAATTATACCAGAACCATAACCACGCACTCCCACTATCCCACCATGCTTCCAGTAGCCCCTCTTGTCACGATAGGACTTCTCGAGCTGTCCGAGTTCATCAGCAGCCATATCGTTTTTTGCAGCTGCCTTTTTGATCTCCTTAACAAAGCTCGGAAACGGTCCCTTCTCGAGTTCATCCAAGAGCGGGGTATCATACTTCTTTGGCATAACATCCTCCTCTTTTTATGAAATTTTCCGACCCCTTATAAAGTTAGGAATAGGAATGGCACTAAAAACTATTAAAAGTAATACAATAATAAGTTTATGGTCAAATAAAAAATATTTATCTATAAATCATGATTTCTTATCAATTTAAAATTCTGAGATCATGCAGCCTGGCGGTGCCAGCAGCAGACCTACACCCCTGATAGGTATTATATCTCTCAAGGAGTCCTTCAAAGTCCCTTAATATATCATTCCTGTTCCTGTCCCACCGTGGAGCGATAAGTATGTTGTCAGGAGCTGTTGCAAAGAGCCTCTGTATAACAATATCAGGAGCTAACCTCTCTATAAAATCGACAAGAAACATCAAATATTCTTCATAACTGAAAACAGGAAAAGGTCTTTCTCTGTAGATCTCGGCAAGGACTGTGCCCTTAATGATCTGAAGCTGATGGATCTTTAGAAAATTTATTGGTAAGTGGGATAATTCCTCTGCCATAGCAAGCATCTCGTCCCTTGTTTCTGTAGGAAAACCAACAATAATATGGGCACCTATCTCGATACCTCTTCCAACTGTCATATCCAGGGCCTTCAAAAAGGCATTATAGTCGTGACCTCGATTTATAAAAGACAGGGTCTTATCGTATATTGACTGAAGGCCATATTCAATCAGGACAAAATAGTCCTTTGCAAGCTCCTCAAGGAGCATTATCTTTTCGTCATCAATACAATCTGGTCTCGTGCCTATAGCTATCCCGATAACAGAAGGTTCTTCAAGGGCCTCCCTATAAAGCCTCTCGAGTCTATCAACAGAGGCATAGGTATTTGTATAGGGTTGAAAATAGGCGATGAACCTTTCTGCCTTATACCTCTTCCTGAGATAGGAAATGCCATTTCTTATCTGCTCACGGACAGTCAGGGTTGGTTTACAGGAAC